>JBILEG010000033.1:0-14001 GCA_044352225.1 Pseudomonadales bacterium
TCTGGTGATCGATCGCAATGCGCTCGATCTTCCGCTGCAGTTCGCCAACCCGACGCTACTCAAGCTCTATCGCCAGCAGTGCGAGGACACGCTGGCGGCCTCGCAGCGCAGCGATGGTTACAGCGCGGATGTGCGTCGCTGGCTGCTCGGCACACCGGGCCGCTTCCCGCCTTTCGAGGAGGCTGCTGCGGTGCTGCACATGAGCCCGCGCACGCTGCGTCGGCGACTCGTGGAAGAAGGTACGAGCTACCAGCAGATCGTGCACGAACTGCGGCGCCAGCTCGCCGAGACATGGTTGCGCGACGGCATGCTCTCGGTGGCAGAGATCGCGGGCATGCTGGGCTACGCGGACATCTCTAACTTCCGCCGCGCGTTCATCGGCTGGACCGGGCACTCGCCGGCGCGCTACCGCCGCGGCCGCAACACAGCCGAAGGCCCGATCTCCTGATGACCGAGCTGCTCAACGCCCGCTGAAGCGCGGTGTGCGTTTCTCGCGCTGCGCGCTGAGGCCCTCCTGCAGATCGGCAGAGGCCGAGCATGCGTCGATCGCGAGCTGTGCGGCGCGCGCGTCCAGATCGCCGCGCGCGATCTGCCCGAGCAGGCGCTTCATGGTGCGCACGGCGAGCGGCGCGAGATCCGCGAGGGACTGCGCCAGATCCATGGCCTGTGCCTGCAACTGCTCGCGCGGCAGCACGCGGTGCAGGAATCCCGCCTCGCGCAGGCTCTGCGCGTCGAACTCTTCCGCGCCCACCAGCATGCGCGTGGCCACGTCGAGGCCCAGTTTGCCGACGTAGCGCTGCAGCCCGGAGAGCGGATAGCAGAGCCCGATGCGCGCGGCCGGCACGCGCATGCGCATGCCTTCCACACCGAGGCGATAATCGCAGCAGAGTGCGAGTTCGGCGCCACCGCCCCAGGTATCGCCGTTCAACGCGCAGACCGTGGGCAGCTCGAGCGAGGCGAGTGCGTCGGTGAGCGTGCTGAAGAGCTCCCCGCTCATCGCGCCGCTCGCCAGTTCCTTGAGCGAGGCTCCGCTGCAGAAACTGCGCTCTCCCGCGCCCGTGAGCAGCAGGACGCGCAGCTCTGCGTCTGCGCCGATGCCGGCCAGCGCCTCGCGCAGCGCGCGGATATCGGCGCTCCCCAGCGAGTTGTGCTGCTGCGGCCGATCGAGCCTGATGCAGGCTACGCCACCCGTTCTCGTCAGTTCGAAACCCGCCCCGCTCATGCCCGTTCCTGTCTCCGGAAAGCCGCGGATGCTAGCGTATACTCCGCCGCCGACGCTTGCCGGGGAGATCCGGCACGCGCCGAGCCGAGGAAAACCGATAACGATGAATGCCGACCGTTTCGCGCAGATCCGGCCCTACAACGACGCTGAAGTCGCCGGCGTGATCACGCGCCTGCTCGCCAATACCGAACTCCTCGATGCCGTGGCCCGTTTGCGCCTGCCGCGCGCTGCCGGCATGTTCGGGCCGTGGATGCGCCCGCTGGTACGCATGGCGCTTGCGCGGCAGTTGCGCGAGGTCCGGGACGTGCGCTCTTTCCAGCGCATCGTCGAGCGCTACATGCGCGTGATGGTCGAGAGCCGCACCACCGGTTTCAGCGTGAGCGGGCTGGAAAGAATCGACGCTGCGCGCCCCTGCCTGTTCGTGGGCAATCACCGCGACATCGCGCTTGATCCCTCGTTCATCTCCTATGCGTTGTTTTCCTCGGGGCGTGACACGGTGCGCGTCGCGATCGGCGACAACCTGCTCACCAAGGACTACGTCTCGGACCTGATGCGCCTGAACAAAAGCTTCATCGTGCGTCGTTCCGCCAAGGGCCCGCGCCAGATGCTGGCCGCCTACCAGGAGCTCTCGGGCTACATCAGCCATTCGCTGCTCGAGGAGCGCCAGTCGATCTGGATCGCGCAGCGCGAAGGCCGTGCCAAGGACGGCTGGGATCGCACCGAGCCTGCCATCATCAAGATGCTCGCCATCGCCAAGCCGCGCGAGCAGGGATTCGGTGAGTTCATCGCCTCGCTGCGCATCGTGCCGGTCTCGATCTCCTACGAGTGGGATCCCTGCGATGCGATAAAGGCGCACGAGCTCTGCGAGCGCGCCACGCACGGCAGTTACTCCAAGGGTGAGCACGAGGATGTGAACAGCATCGCGCTCAGCATCACCGCGCCCAAGGGCCGTGTGCACGTGAGCTTCGGTGAGGCGCTTGGGGCGGGCTTCGACACGCCCGAGGCCGTTGCCAGGGAGATCGACCGCCAGGTGCTCGGGCTCTACCACGTGCAGCCCACGAACCTATGCGCCTATCGCATGGCCGAGGGAGGTTTGCCGCCTGATCTTGCCCATCTCGCCGTCACGGCAGACAGTGTGGAACGCGAGTTCCGCATGCGTCTCGACGCCCTGCCCGAGGCCGAACGGCCCTTCATGATCGCGATGTACGCGAACCCGCTGCGCAACCCGACGGCCCCGGCCTGATCTCAGGTTGGGGCCGCCATGCCTGGAGCGGACCCTCCTGCAGGGCCGGGCGCACAGCAGTGTCCGGGTAGGAGCGGGCCATGCCCGCGACCGATCCTCAGGCAGCACGCTGCCGCGCACGCCAGCCGAGAAGACCCGGGGCATTCAGGCCCAGGTCCAGGCGCAGGAATCGCTCCAGCGCGCTGCGTTTCCAGCTGCAGCCGCGTTCGCGCAGCCGGGCGATGGTGTGCTCGGTCAGGCGCGCGACGAGCGCCTCCTCCGCGTCCGGACCATCCGGCGCCGCCAGACATAGCTGCACGCTGCAGTCGATCTCTGCGCGCAGCTCATCGGCGAGCGCAGGCGTGTTTTCCAGCCTACCGAAGTGCGTCAGGTAAAAGCGCGACGGATTCGCAGCCATCAGCGCATCGATGCTGCGGTGCAAGGCGTCGGGTTCGAACTGCACCGGTGTGGTGGTTGGAAGAAGGAAGGGTCTGCCCTTCGTGCGGAGCTCCTGATAAGCCACACCGAAGGTGTCTCCGGTAAACCAGCCGGCGCTTGTTTCATCCCACACGCAGAAGTGGTGCCTCGCGTGCCCGGGTGTATCCAGGATGCGCAGCTTGCGCCCGCCGAGGCTCCAGCAGCTGTCGTCCTCTGCCGCAAGCACACGATCCGCTGGTGCCGGCACCACCGTGCCGTAGAGCCGGTCGAAAACCTCCTGCCCGTAGACCGCCACCGAGCCTGCCACCAGTCGCGTCGGCTCAACCATGTGTCGCAGGCCCTGCGGGTGCACGAGCATCCGCGCGTTCGGGCAGTGGGCGAGCAGCGCGCCCGCGCCGCCGGCATGGTCGAGGTGTACGTGCGTGGGAATGATCCAACGCACGGATTCGGGCGCCACGCCGGAGAGCGACATCGCTTTCAGGATGCGACCGACCGAGCGCGGCGTGCCGGTCTCGATGATGGCCGTCTCGTCGCCATCCTGCACCAGGAAGCTCGCCGCAAGGCCGGGCCGCAGATAGCCCGTGTCGATGCAGTGCACCCCGTGTCCCAGATCCTCGATCATTCCCGTCTCCTGATGCGCCGCCTGCCCGCCGGGGTGCCTGCTATAGTCGCGCCGATTCCGCTCCGGGACAGGCCACGGACGTGCTGAACGACGAGGTGAAACAGGCGATACAGGGGGCCTACAGCAGTTGGCTCGCCGCGCGTTCGCTGAAGCCCCGCACCGGCCAGCGGGCTATGATCGCCCACATCGCCAACGCCCTCGCCCGCAGTGGCCACGAGGACGCACCGGGCAGCCCCATCTGCGTGGTGGAGGCAGGTACGGGAACGGGCAAAACCATAGCATACGTGGTCGCTGCCCTTCCGATTGCGCAGGCGCTCGGCCGCAAGCTCGTGATCTCCACGGCCACCGTCGCGCTGCAGGAACAACTGGTCTATCGCGATCTGCCGGACCTGCAACGCGCAGGCGCCATCGACTTCAGTTTCGCGCTGGCCAAGGGGCGCGGGCGCTATGTCTGCCCCGCGCGGCTCGATCTGCTGGTGCGCAGCAATGCGCGCGACGAGACACAGATCGCGCTGGTGGAAGAGCCGCTCAATCTGAGCCCCGATGCCATGCAGTTCTACCGGGCGCTTGCCACCGGCTGGTCCGAGGGCAGCTGGGCAGGAGACCGCGACTCCTGGCCCGAATCCATTCCCGATGGGCGCTGGGCGCTCGCCACCACCGATCACCACCAGTGCTCCGGGCGCCGCTGCAGCTACGTGAGCCAGTGCCCCTTCTTCACGGCACGCGCGGGGCTGGAGAGCGCCGACTGCGTGGTGGCCAACCACGATCTCGTGCTTGCCGATATCGCACTCGGTGGCGGTGCGGTGCTGCCCGAGCCCGAGGAGAGCATCTACATTTTCGACGAGGCGCATCATCTTCCTGACAAGGCCTGCTCGCACTGGTCTTTCCATGCGCGCATCGGCCTCGCACGCGAGCACCTCGCGGAAGGCTCGCGGCTCGCGACCACGCTGCTCGCCGAGCCGCGCAGCGGTGATGCGGTGCGCCGTCATCTCGCCCCGGTGCCGGGCCTCTGCATCGAGGCGGATGGGCTGCTCTGCGGGCTAGCCGCCGAGTTGCACGCGCTGCTGCCGCAGGCGCCGCGCCAGGGGGATTCCGCGGTGGAGTTCCGGCTGCCGCACGGTCGCGTACCCTCCGATATCGCCGGCCGTGCGGCGGCGCTGCACAATTCTCTCGCGAGCCTTGCCTCCGCGGTGCAGGACGCCGCGGACGATCTCTCCCGCTCGCTTGAGCAAGGAGGCGCCACGGCGCAACAACGTTTTGCCGCGCTGGGTTTGCTTGGTGCGCGTGCCGAGCGGCTCGCGGGGTTGTGGCAGGCATGGGCCGAGCCCGATCCCGAGGGCGAGGCGCCGCGTGCGCGCTGGATACGCATCGCCGAGCGGCGCAGTGTCGAGGATCTGGAGGTGTCGGTGGCGCCGGTGCTGGCTTCCACGCTGCTCTTCGAGCGGGTCTGGAGCCGCGTGGCGGGCGCCGTACTCACCTCTGCCACGCTGACCGCGCTCGGCAGCTTCGAGCGTATCCTGCTGCGGGCGGGGCTACCCGATGACTGCCTCTTCGCCACCGTGCCCAGCCCTTTCGACTACCGCGCACGGGCCTGCCTTGCGGTGCCGAAGCTCGCGGCCGATCCGGGCGATCCGGCGGCCCACACGCGTGAGGTGGCGCGCTGGCTCGAGGTCGAACTCGACCAGTCGCAGGCGAGCCTGGTGCTGTTTGCTTCGCGCAAGCAGATGCGCGAGGTCTATGACCGCGTGTCACTGTCGCTGCGCGATTGCGTGCTGCTGCAGGATCACTTCGGCAAGCAGGAATTGCTGCGCCTGCACCGCCAGCGCGTGGACGCGGGCGAGGGTTCGGTGATTTTCGGACTGGCGAGTTTTGCCGAGGGCATCGATCTGCCCGGCAGTTACTGCATGCACGTGGTGATCGCGAAGTTGCCCTTCGCCGTGCCGGACGATCCGGTGGAAGCGGCGCTTGCCGAGTGGATCGAGTCGCGCGGGGGTAACCCTTTCATGGAGATCTCGGTGCCGGATGCTGCGTTGCGGCTGGTGCAGGCGAGCGGGCGATTGCTGCGTACGGAGGAAGACACCGGGCGCATCACGCTGCTTGACCGGCGGGTGATCACCAAGGCCTATGGGCGGAAGATTCTCGATTCCCTTCCACCGTTCCGTCGGGAGATCGGCTGAGCGGCGCGGAATCGGGGTCCGGTGCGGCGCAGTCGCGGGCATGGCCCGCTCCTACAGCGATCCCCGCCCGCAGGAGCGCGCCATGCGCGCGACCCAGCCCCGGCGATCCCCGCCCGCAGGAGCGCGCCATGCGCGCGACCCAGCCCCAGCGATCAAGCGCGCCATGCGCGCGACACCGCCCCAGCGATCCCCCCGCCCGCAGGAGCGCGCCATGCGCGCGACACCGCCCCAGCGATCCCCCGCCCGTAGGAGCGCGCCATGCGCGCGACACCGCCCCAGCGATCCCCCCGCCCGTAGGAGCGCGCCATGCGCGCGACACCGGCCCGGCGATCCCCCCGCCCGTAGGAGCGCGCCATGCGCGCGACACCGGCCCGTTGCGGAGCCGGTGCGCGGACAGTGGCATCAGAAGTTGTAGCCGGCCGCGAGGCCGTAGGTCCGGGGCTCGACCAGAAACAGGTTCGTGAAGAGCCCAGCGGAGGGGTCGGTCACGTACATCCCCACGACGTTGTTCTCGTCAGCGATGTTCTTCACGAAGGCCCGCACAAACCAGTCACGATTCGGGGAGCTGAGCGTTGCCTGGGCGTTCCACAGATCCCAGGACTCGATCTTGTCGATCGGCTTGTTGAAGATGCGACCGTACATCGAGTCCTGCCAGTAGTAATCGATACGCGTGGTGAGGATGTAGCTCGCCGGCAGCACGAAGCTGTACTGCGCTCCCAGGCTCACTGTGAATTCCGGCGAGTTGATGAGCTGGTTGCCCGAGAGATCCACCGCCACGCCGTCCGAGACCGTGTAAGGCGCGGGCAGCGTTGCTGCGAGGGCCGCGCAACCCTGGATGCGGTCGTCGGCGGGCCCGTTCGCCGGCAGCGTGGGCGCGCCCGCGCCGTTGTGGTTCACCACGCAGTTCGAGGCGTTCACGTTGTCCTTGATCAGCGTGACGTCGGAGCGGCCGTCGGTCGGGTCGCGGGTGTCTACGCTCGCGAAATCCTTGATCTCGGTATGCAGGTACGAGATGTTCGCGTTGAAACGCAGTTGCTCCGTCGGCGCGAACACGAACTCCGACTCGAGTCCGTAAATTTCGGCGTCGGTGTTCTCGTTGAAGGATGTGCGGTTGATGATCTTCGAGACCTGCAGGCCCTTGTAGTCGTAGAAGAACGCCGAAAGGTTCGCCTGCAGAGTGCCGTCCGCGAGCACGTTCTTGGTGCCCACTTCGAAGGCGTTGATGTACTCGGGCTCGAAGGTGGCCTGGCTGTCCGGGTAGAGCGCCGGGTCGAAGGGCGGGTTGAAGCCGCCCCCTTTGTAGCCGCGCGAATACGATGCGTACACCAGCGTGGAATCGGTAGCCTCCAGTTCCGGGCTCCAGTCGAGCACCACGCGGCCGGTGAACTTCTTCCACTCGGCATCGTCGACGCGTGGCCTCACGTTCGGGATGGTGGCATTGGAGCCGAAAGGCGCGGTCACGAACGTGAGAGTCCCGGTGGCCGGGTCCCGGTACTGGTTGAAGAGGTACTGGACGTCGTCGATGTCTTTCTTGTCGATCGAGTAGCGGGCGCCCAGGGTGAGTTTCAGGTCGTCCTTCAGCTGGAAATAGGTTTCGCCGAAAACCGCGTTCGAGTCGAGTTCATAGCCGTTCGTGCGGTTGGTGTAGCTGGGCCCCACGAGCCCCTCGCCGGGTTTGCCGAGGCCGCCGAGTGCCTTGGGAACCTCCGGGAAGACCAGCGCGAAGTAATCGAGGCCCGTCGCGATCACCCAGTACTCGTTGAAGGTGTCGGCGTCCATGTGGAAGACGCCAGCCGTGAAGTTGAACATGCCGTCGTAGTTCGACTGCATGCGCAGCTCCAGGCTGCGCTGGTCGGTTTCCTGGTTCGACTGGTCGTAGGCGTCCAGGATGTTGCTGCAGTTCCCGATGTTCCCGCCCACGGAGCCGGTGGCGGAGTCAGATGGCACGGAGATGGGCAAGCAGCCGGTCGAGAAATACCGCTGGTAGGTCACCGGCGTGAACCGCGCGAGGAGCGGAGACGGCGCGGCTGTCTGCCCCACGTTCATGGTGTAGTCGGACCGCGACGACACCGATGTGTCCTGGTAGCCCGCCACGGCGGTGAAGCTGTAGTTGTCGGTCTCGTGCGCGAGCTTGAGCGTGACGAGGGTCTCGTCGGCCTTGTAGATCGGCGCGAAGTCCAGCGCGACCTCGCGCAGGTCGTCGGGGTTGCCGGCGGGGTTGTTGCTGATGCCGGGCGTCGGCGCGAGGATGCTCAGGCGGTTGGGCAACAACCCCGTCACTTGCGCGAGCGGGTTCACGTTCTCGAAACGCAGCTCATCGGGCAGGCAGCCCAGCGTGGCCGTCGGGTCGTTGTGGCACATCTGCTTCTGGGCGCGCGTGCGGCTGCTGTCTTCCTTGAAGTACGAGCCCATGAGATCGATGGTGGTGTTCTCGGTCGGCAGCCAGCGGATGGAGCCCCGCAGGGCGTACTGGTCACGGTCGTCCACATCGTCACCGCCGGGTGCCACGTTCTTGGTATAGCCGTCCCGGGTGAGGGAGAGACCCGCCAGACGCACCGCGACCGTGTCACCGAGCGGCACGTTGACCGCACCCTCTACCTGCTGGTGCTGGTAATCGCCGTACTGGCCCTGCACGTAGCCGCTCAACTCCGAGGGGTCGGCGGTGTTGGTGATCATGTTGATCGCGCCGCCGGTGGAGTTGCGGCCGAAAAGCGTGCCCTGGGGCCCGCGCAGTACCGCGACCTGCTGCACATCGAAGAACGCGGTCTCGAAGAGGCGCGGGAACAGCACCGGCACTTCGTTCACGCTCACTTCCACGCCGGAGTCCGAGCCCGCCGCCACGGCGGGGCTGCCGATGCCGCGGATCGAGAAGTTGTTGCCCGTGAAATTGCCTTTGGCAAAGGAGACGTTGGGCACTGCGAAGCGGAAGTCACCGAAGGTGACGATCTGCTGGGCCTCGAGTGCTTTCATGTCGAAGGCCGTGACGGCGATGGGGACGTCCTGCACGGATTCCTCGCGCTTCTGCGCGGTGACGATGATTTCTTCGAGTTGGGCCAATGCGGTCTCCGGAGCGATTACGGCAGCAATGGCAACGGCAAGAAAGCGCTGGCATTGGCGTGTGCGCATGGCGGAACCCTCGGGTTTTATTTGTTGTGAAAGGCTGCGGGCAGATGTCCGGGGCCCGCGTCGCCGCAATATAGGAAGGGCCCGTCGCGTGCGTCAATCGGCTTCTTCGGGCCGGCCCCTTGCCGCTGTTATGCTGGGCGCAGATCCTGTCACCGGACGCAGCACATGCCACTCAAGGTTTTCGTCACCCCCGTCACGCCCTTCGAGCAGAACTGCTCGGTGCTGGTTTGCGAGCGTACGCGTCGCGCGGCGGTCATCGATCCGGGCGGTGATCTCGACCGCATTCGCGCCGTGCTGCAGAAGGCCGACGCTACGCTCGAGAAGATCCTGCTCACCCATGCCCATATCGACCACGCGGGTGCCACGGCGGTGCTGGCGCGGGAAGAGGATGTGCGTATCGAGGGGCCGCAGCAGGGCGATGCTTTCTGGATCGAAGGCCTGCCCGAGCAGAGCCGCATGTTCAGCTTTGCCGAGGCCGAGACCTTCACCCCGGACCGCTGGCTCGAGAACGGCGACACCGTCACCGTGGGCGAATGCAGCCTCGAGGTCTACCACTGCCCTGGGCACACGCCGGGGCATGTGGTGTTCTTCTCGCGCGAGCAGCGTTTCGCGATCGTGGGGGACGTGCTCTTTGCCGGCTCGATCGGGCGCACCGATCTGCCGGGCGGGGACCACCAGCAATTGCTCGATTCGATCCGCGGCCGGCTCTGGCCCTTGGGCGATGACGTGGTCTTCGTGCCGGGGCACGGTCCTCGCTCGAGCTTCGGGCGCGAGCGTCAGAGCAACCCCTTCGTGGGGGACGCACAGTTCGCCTGAGCTGCGCCGAGCGCCCCGCGCAGTGCGGGGCGCCGGTGGGTAAGAGCTTTACTTGGGCTGCGGTGCCGCCGGCTCGAGTTTGCCGTCGCCGGGTTGCCCGCCGACCTGCTCGGGAGCCACCCACGGTTCGAAGTAACCCAAGCCGCAACTCGCGCCCGCGCCAATGCTGGTGATCACGGTGATCACGTCGGTGTTGCAGAGCTGGTTCAGGCTGGTCTTGTAGGCGAAGCGCTTTTCGAAGGCGAGACCGGGGCATTTGCGGGGAAGGCGGTTGGCGAGCGTTTTCTTGCCGCCCATCTCGAAGAGGATGGTTTGCGCATCCACCACCCGTGTGCTGCGGATCTGGGGCAGGCTGACGCAGCGCAGCGCGCCTTCAGGGAGCTTGCTCTCTTTTTTTGCATCCGGCGCGGGGGCTGCCGGCTCGGCGGCAAGGGCGAGCGGCGCCATGATGGCGAACGACACGACGGCTGCCACGGTGATGGCGACGGGGCGTTTCATCGGAAGTACCTCCAGAGAGGTGTGGGTGTACAGGCTCAGACAGCGGCGCTGGCGGAGGGTTCCGAACAGAACTCGCGCATGCTGTAGGCCACGCGTTCCTCGACACTGCGCGACACCAGTTTCGACTCGCGTGCTATCCGGCGGATGCGCGGCGAGAGCCCGGTGTTGTTGGCGATCTGTATCGAGAGCCCCGGGCGCGCGTTCAGTTCCATGATGAGCGGGCCGCGCTGCTGGTCGATCACGATGTCGGCGCCCAGATAGCCAAGCCCTGTAATCTCGTAGCAACTCGCCGCCAGGCACATCAGCTGGTGCCAGTGGGGGATGGCGAGCGTGTTCAGCGGGAGCCCGGTGTCCGGGTGCAGCTTGCAGGGCCGGTTGTACTGCACCGCGAAGAGCGCCTTGCCGGTGCCGAGATCCAGACCTACCCCCACCGCGCCCTGGTGCAGGTTCGCCTTGCCGTCAGAGACGTGCGTGGCGAGGCGCATCATCGACATCACGGGGTAACCGCAGAAGACGATGATACGTATGTCCGGGATGCCTTCGTAGCTCAGGCCCTCGAACTGCGGATCCATCGCCACCAGCGCCTCGATCATCGCCACGTCGGGCTTGCCGCCCAGGCTGTAGAGGCCGCTCAGGATGTTCGAGATATGACGGGTGATATCCAGGCGGGTGACTTCGTCACCGCTCGATTTCACCCAGTTCTCGCCACGGCGCCCGATGATCACCTTGATGCCCTTGCCGCCGCTGCCGCGGCTCGGCTTGATCACGAAGCTGTCGAGCTGCTCGAGGGTTTTCTCGATCACCTCGACCTGGTGCTGCTCGCGCACCACGCCGTAGAGCTTGGCGACGGCAAGACCGTGTTGCTCGGCGAGCATCTTGGTCTTCAGCTTGTCGTCGACCAGCGGGTAGAGTCTTCGCTGGTTGAAGCGCGCGATGAAATTGTTGCGCTCGTTCATGCCGAGCAGGCCGGTCTCCCGCAGGCGCAACGGGTTGGCGAGAAACACCTCAGCGGTTCTCCAGCATCGGGCGGAAGCGGCGCAGCTCCATCAGGCGGTAGCCCGTGTACTGGCCGATCAGCAGGATCACCGCGAGTTGCACCAGCAGCAGTTCGGGGAAATTGAACGTGAGGTGCGCAACCAGCGAGTTGCTCATCATCAGGAACGCAGCGGTGGCCACCAGCAGGCTGCCGCCCCCTTGAATGGCCACTTCGCGCGGACCTTCCTCTTCCCAGAGCACCGACATCCGCTCGATCGTCCAAGAGAGGATGATCATCGGGAAGAAGGTCACGGTGAGGATCTGGTAGAGCCCCAGCTTGAAGCTGAGGATGCTGATACCCGACATCAGCCCGATCACAACCGTCACCACGGCGGATATGCGCCCCAGCATCAGCAGGTTGAGCCTGGCGAGGTGGAAGCGGATGTACAGCCCCGCGCCCACCACGATCAGGAAAAGCAGCAGGCCCCACAGCAGGGTGGTCTGTATGAAGGCGAGCGCGATCAGGATGGGCATGAAGGTGCCCGAGGTGCGCAGCCCGATCAGGATCCGGAAGATCGCCACCACCAGTGTGCCGATGGGCACGAGCAGGATGGTCTTGAAGGCAGCCTGCTCCTCGGCGGGCAGCGCGTAAATCGAGAAGTCCACCAGCGTTGCGCGGTTGTCCACGGCTGTGGCTAGCGCGATGTCGCGCGTGGGGCGGTAGGTCTTCACGATCGAGAAGGTGGCTTTGGAATCGAAACCGCCTTCGACATCCAGCAGCGACACGTCGCCACGGCGCCACACCATGAACTGCGCCGGCAGCCCGGGGCTCGCGTTGCGCGGATCGAAGATCTTCCAGCGCCCGTCGTCCCAGACCTCGACCAGATCGATCAGGTTCTGGCGGCGGCGGCCGTCTTCCAGCACCAGTCCGCGCACGATACGGTTGGGGATGCCGGCAAGCGAGAGCAGTTGCAGTGCGGTGTTCGCCACGTGGGAGGGGCTGTGGTTCTCGCCCAGCAAAAAGGCTGCGTTCTGGGAGAGAGGTTCTCTCACCAGCGCACGCAGCAACTGCGTGACGAAGGTTTCGGTGTTGGCCGAGACCGCGTGGATCTCGTCGAGCAGCGCCGAGGCCGAGGCGGCCTGAGCGCTATCGTATTCCGGGGGTATGGGCGGGGCCGGTGCGCGTGCGTCGGCTTTCTGGTCCAGCGTCGCCGGGTACACCTGGATGCGGTAATAGAGCGTCTGCTTGCCGTCGGCCTCGCGGCGTGTCCACTGCGCGCGACGGCTGCCACCGTCCTGCTCGATCTGCGAAAAACCGTAGCCCGGCGTGGTGAAGTTCTCGTTCAGGATCGCGACGCCGTCCTGCTCGTAGGGCAGGGCGAGGGACACCAGCACGGGCGCTCCGCTTGCCTCGAACTCCACCTTCGACTCGATGGTCCAGACCGCGATTTTCTCGTTCGGCAGCAGCGGGAAGCCGAGCGCGAAGTGCTTGTAGAGCGCGATGCTTATGCCGATTGCCGCCAGCAGTGCGGCAACCACGTACACCTTGATCTTTTCTTCCATGGTGGGCCGGTCTGTTCGGGAGGTTCAGGTTCAGGTTCAGGGGCGTGCGGGCGCAGGCAGCGTGAAGCGGCGGCTCACGTCCACCACCGCCTGATCGCGAAGGAAATTGCGCCCGAGGATGATGGGATGCCCCTGTCCGCTGCGATCGGCGAGTGCGAATTCGGTGAACTGGGCTATCTCGCCCAAGCGAACATGCAGTGTCACGACGTAGCGCTTGGTGCTGCTGCCCTTGACGACGGTTGAACGCACGACGGGGCGGGAAATCTCTGTGGGCGTGCCCTTGGCGGGATCGACGAGTGTGAACTTCACCCAGGTCTTGCCGTCGCGTTCGAACTCCCGGGCATTGCGTGCATCGATGGTGGAGCCGGTGGCGCCCGTGTCGAGCCGGGCTTCGAGCACCAGCGAAGGCGGATCGACCAGCACGCGCTCGATCTCGCCCAGCACAGGCATCGGCGTGACGGGGCGTGGTCGTTCTGCGGGGGCGGGCTTTGCGGGCGCTGGCGTGCAGGCGACGGGTGCCGGCGGCGTTGTGGGCGGTGTGGCTGCGGGCGGCGAAGGCGGCGGTGGCGCGGGTTCTGGCGCAGGTGGTGTCTGCGGTTCGGCAGGCGCCTGCACAGGAGGCTGCTCCGGTGCGGGCGCCGCGGGCGGCGTCGTTTGGCAGCCGGCGAGGGTCAGCAGGACGCCGAAGAGGGCGGGCGCAATAAAGGCTCTGGAGCTCATCGTTCCTCGATGTCGGGTACTGGCCGGTGAAGCCCGCAAACTATAGGCCGCGGACCGGGGTGCGGCAATGCGGACGCGCGGCAGATGCACTCAATGAACGGTACGTGCCCCTGACTCGAGTTCCGCCAGTTCCAGTTCTTCGGGTTCCAGCGCTACGCTCGAGCCCTGGTAGACATCGAAGTGTTCGTCGAGGTAGTCGCGCAATTCGCCCACGACAGCGGTCATCGCATCGATGGCCTGGCTGATGTGCTCGAGGGTGGAGAGAATCGATTCCGGGTCCATCGGGCGATTTTTCCGGCCGCTCATCGGGCGTCTCCGTCGGTAGGCGCCCGCATCCTGCTGGCGCATCAGGCACTGAGGGTCGCACCAGATGTTGTGTGTTCCGTGTGCGGCTGCAACAAGATACTGTGGCCCGGCGGGGCCGCGCAAGACAGCCGGAGAGGAGGCGCAAGAAGATGTCGATCCTGATAGCCATCGACCAGGGCACCACCAGTACGCGCTGCCTGGCCTTCGATCCGGAAGGGCGGGTGCTGGCGCTGGCGCAGCGGGAGTTCGCGCAGCATTTTCCGGCCGATGGCTGGGTGGAGCACGAGCCCGAGGACCTCTGGCAGAGCACGCTGGC
>JBILEG010000338.1:0-4221 GCA_044352225.1 Pseudomonadales bacterium
CCGCGCCGGCGGCTCGTCGAAGGTGCTGGCCACCACTTCGGCGCGCACCGAGCGCTCCATGTCGGTCACTTCCTCGGGCCGCTCGTCGATCAGCAGCACGATCAGGTAACACTCGGGGTTGTTGCGCACGATCGACTGCGCGATGTTCTGCAGGATCAGCGTTTTGCCCGCCTTGGGCGGCGAGACGATCAGCCCGCGCTGGCCTTTGCCGATGGGGGCCACCAGATCCATGATCCGGCCCGAGAGATCCTGGCTGCTGCCATCGCCGCGCTCGAGTTTCAGGCGCTCCTGCGGGAACAGCGGCGTGAGGTTCTCGAAGAGGGCCTTCTGGCGCGTGGTGTCCGGGCCCGAGAGGTTGATGTCGCTCACCTTGAGCAGCGCGAAGTAGCGCTCGCCGTCCTTCGGCGGGCGGATCTTGCCCGAGATGGTGTCACCGGTACGCAGGTTGAAGCGGCGGATCTGGCTGGGCGAGACGTAGATGTCGTCGGGCCCCGCGAGATAGCTGCTGTCTGCGGAGCGCAGGAAGCCGAAACCGTCCGAGAGGATCTCCAGCACGCCGTCGCCCGAGATGTCCTCCCCGCCTTTGGCGTGGCGCTTCAGCAACGCGAAGATGATGTCCTGCTTGCGCGAGCGCGCGACGTTCTCGATGCCCATGGCCTCGGCCATTTCGACGAGCTCGTTGATGGGTTTTTCCTTGAGCTCGGTGAGGCTCATCGTGCTGGGAGTGTTGTCGGTCGTTGTGGTCATGATGTGTCGGCGTTGGTGTAGTAGATGTGTGAGGAGGATGTGGTCGGACGGGGAACGGAAAAGGCGGACAGGGACGCTGCGATGTGCGTAAGCAGGATCTCGTCGGGGCGGGCGTTGAGCCGGAAGGCGGGGCCCGTGGAACGTGAGAGAGCTGCCGGATCGGAACTTGAAAGGGGATCGCAGGCGTCAGACGGTCCGGACTCTAGCACGCGACCCCGGGGGCGTCCACCCGCCGCCCGGGGCTGCCGCGCGTTGCGGATCAGGCGATATTGCTGTCGATGAATGCCGCGAGTTGCGTCTTGCTAACGGCGCCTACCTTGGTGGCTTCGGCGTTGCCGCCCGAGAAGATCATCAGCGTGGGAATGCCGCGGATGCTGTAGCGCGCGGGCGTTTCGCCGTTCGCGTCCACATCCATCTTGCAGACCTTCAGCTTGCCCGCGTATTGCCGCGCGATCTCGTCGACGACGGGTGCGATGGCTTTGCAGGGGCCGCACCATTCCGCCCAGAAATCCACGAGGACGGGCAGGGGTGACTTGAGGACTTCGGCCTCGAAACTGGCGTCGCTGACGTGCACGATGTGCTCGCTCATGGAGTCTCCGGTATGGGTTTGGCGAGGGGAAAGCGCGAATGCCGCGGCATGATAGCACCGGCTCACGCGTGAACTGCAAGCCGGGTCCTCGCCCCGGCTATAGTGCGTGGCATGTACGACGCAACCGCTGCAACGGCTCTCTGGGATTTCGCACTGGCCGCGTATGCGCGCCCGGGTGTCGCGCTGCTCTGTCTTCAGTTGCAGGACTGCCACGGCGCGAACGTGATGCTGATGCTCCACCTCTGCCACTGCGCCACTGCAGGCCAAGAGCCCGGTGATCCTGCCGATGTGGCTGCAGCGATGGCGCCACTCGAGCAGCATCTGGTGGCCCCGCTGCGGCGCGCGCGCAGAGTGCTCTCGGCTTCGGCGGATGCGCTCGGCAGCGAAGCACTGCGCACGTCAGCGAAGCGCGTGTCGCAGTCTGAACTCGCGGCCGAACGCCTGCAGTGCCTGCGTGTGGAGCCGGTCGCTGCGCATGCCGCCTGCGTTGTTGCACCACGCAGCACGGCGCAGCGCCTGCTGCTCGCGTATTTCCGGTATCTCGGTCCGCACGCGCAATGGCAGGGTCCTGCTGCCGCCTCACTCGCAGAGGCCGTTTTCCCGCTCTGAGTTGCACGGCTGCAGAGGGCCTCGTGTATGATCGGGCGCGCCCGAACACCCCCCTCAAGGAATTCCCGATGATCCGTTCCGCCCGGCTTTCCGTGTCGTTGATCGCTGCCGCCCTGCTGCTCGCGGGCTGCGACAAAGAGCCCGCATCCACCGATGCCGCTGCCTCGGCCCCCGCCGCCGCCGCTGAAGCGCCGGCCGCTGCCGATGCCTTCCAGAACGACGCGCAGCGCATGGGCTATGCCCTTGGCGCGAACGTCGGCCGTACCTTCCGCGAGCAGAAGTTCCCGGTCGATGTGGACGCTGTCATCAATGGCCTGCGGGACGCCTTCACCAGCGGCACGATGAAGATGGACGACGCGAAAATCGCCGAGACGCTGCAGCAACTCCAGCAGACCTTGCAGGCCAGCGCACAGGCCGAGCAGGAAGCCTCCGCTACGCGCAATGTCGAGGAAGCCAAGGCCTTCTTCGCCAAGAACGGCACGGCTGAAGGCGTTACCACCACCTCGACCGGCCTGCAGTACCAGATCCTCACCGCGGCCGACGGCAAGAAACCCGGCAAGGAAGACACCGTGAAGGTGCACTACCGCGGCACCCTGCTCGACGGCACGGAGTTCGACAGCTCCTACGCTCGCGGCGAGCCGGTCACCTTCCCTGTCAACGCGGTGATCCCCGGCTGGACCGAGGCGCTGCAACTGATGCCCGCGGGCTCCAAGTGGAAGATCTTCATCCCCTCCGACCTCGGCTACGGCGCCGGTGGTGCGGGTGACAAGATCGGCCCGAACGCCGCGCTGGTCTTCGAGGTGGAACTGCTGTCTATCGAGCCGAAGGCCGCCGCAGCAGGTGAATGACGCCATCGCCTGAGGCCGCCTGCAGCCCTGCTGCAGAGAAGCCGAAGGCGATCACCCGGCTCCCTGCGGCGCGCGCCACGCCGCCGCGGGGCAGCTTCCAGGTCTCCCGCTCGCGTGCGGAGGCTGTGTCCCACAGCAATACCCGTCCGCCTACCGTTCCCAGAGCCAGTACCGAACCGTCTGCCGAGAAGGCTGCAGCGGTGAAGCTGCCACTCCGTGCGCGCCATGCTGCGGGGGAGCCGGGCTCACCAAGAATCTGACCGCCGTCTGTGTCGCGCAAGGTGGCTCCCGCGCCTTGGGCTGCACTGAAGGCCTTGGTGGCATCGTCGGAAAGCGCGACCAACTCCACCGGCGCGCCGTGCTCCCAGCGCTGCAGTGCCTGCGCCGCCTGTGTATCCCAGAGCCGGGCGCTGCCATCGGCCGAGCCGCTGAGGGCGCGTCTGCCGTCCGGGTCGATGGCCACGGCCAGGACTTCCGCCTCATGCGTGAAGCGGCGCTTCACGCCGCCCGCCTGCGCGTCCATCAGGAGTGCGGTGCCGTCCTGAAGGCCGAGGAGCGCGAGCGTGCCGCCACGCGTCAGCGCCACTGAGAGTATCTCCGAGGGCGCGCTGAAGTGGCGCAGCGCTTCGCCCTTGCGCGCATCCCAGAGCACCAGCGTGTTCCCCTCGGCGGTGATGGCGACATTGCCCTCGGGCGAGAAGGCCACGGCGGTGATGGCGGAGCGGCCATCCTTGCGGTGATTCCAGTCAAAGCTACGTTGCTGCGTGCGCAGATCCCAGAGGCTCGCGCCCTGTGTGAGCGAGGCCACCACGGCGAGGCTGCCGTCGTTCGGGAAGGCTGCTGCGTGCAAGCCGCGCGGCGCTACCGCGAGGCTGCTCGCGGGCGGCTCGCCGCTGCTGCAGGCGCAGGCCGCGAGCGCGAGCAGCACCAGCAGCCCGTTACGCACGCTCACACCCGGATAGCCCCGCAGGAGCGGGCCATGCCCGCAACACAAGCCGTGCGGATTCAGCCAGACCCGGTCGCGCGCATGGCGCGCTCCCACGGAGAGGTGGTGGGGCGCTCGGGTCCATGCTGGTTTATCGCGGTCTCAGCCGTATGGACGGACTGCGACCCCGAGGCTGCGCATCAGGGCGTCCTCGCAGTCGAAGCGCGAGGCCAGCAAGCGGCTGAGGGCGGAGAGATCCCGCGCGAGCGCGACACCCTTGCCACCGCGGAAGTACCGGTCGTTGAAATCCAGCGCGGCCTCGGTGGAGGGCAGGATCAGGTCGTAGAGTTCGATGGCCTCGGCGGCGGTGCCGAGGCGGTCGTGCTGCTCGAGCAGCGTGCGGTACACCTCGAAGTGACCGGCCGAGACGTAGTCGACCAGCACTTCGCAGAACCGGTCGAGCTCGGGCTGGGGTTTGCGTGGGGCATGGGCGCCAAGGGCAT
>JBILEG010000340.1:0-4217 GCA_044352225.1 Pseudomonadales bacterium
AGCGATCCTGCTGACAGGTTCGGCTTCATTGCTGGCCTTCGGCGAGTCCATCTCCGACCGCATCATGGATATCGCGCGTGGTTGCTTCGAGTTGCGTCGTGCGGATGTGTTCGAAACGGGGTTCATGGCCGACCGGCTTGTGGACTCGCTGCACTGGGCGCTGCTGGGGCTGGTGCCGGTCTTCATCGCGCTCACCCTTGCTGCGGTGTTGTCGCCGGTCGCACTTGGCGGTTGGATGTTCAGTGCCAAACCCATGACGCCGAAATTCGAGCGTCTCGATCCGCTCGCGGGCTTGCAGCGGATGTTCTCGTTGCGGTCTCTGGTGGAATTGCTGAAGGCCATCGCAAAACTGCTGGTGGTGGGTGGCGCGACCCTGCTGCTGCTCTGGTCACTGCGCGCAGATGTGCTGGCGATGGCAAAGGAGCCGCTCGAAGCCGCGAGACCCCATGCCTCGCATCTCGTGCTCTGGTCGGCTTTGGCGCTCAGCGCATCGACATTGCTCATTGCCGCTGTCGATATTCCGTTCCAGTTGTTCGACCACGCCGGAAAGCTGCGCATGACCACGCAGCAGGTGCGAGACGAGATGAAGGAGTCCGAGGGGCGGCCGGAGGTCAAGAGCCGGATCCGGCAGTTGCAGAGGCAGATGGCGAAGGCTCGCATGATGAATGCCGTGCCCAAGGCCGATGTGGTGATCACCAACCCGACGCACTACGCCGTGGCCTTGCGTTACGACGTCGACAAGTCAGGCGCGCCCTTGCTGGTGGCGAAGGGCGCCGATCTGGTGGCTTTCCGCATCCGCGAGATCGCGCAGGCCAACGGAGTTCCGGTCGTCAGCTCGCCGCGCCTCGCCAGGGCGATTTTCCATACCACCGAGATCGAGCAGGAAGTGCCCTCGGC
Source organism: Pseudomonadales bacterium (assembly GCA_044352225.1). GTDB lineage: Bacteria > Pseudomonadota > Gammaproteobacteria > Pseudomonadales > UBA5518 > UBA5518. The sequence goes on from JBILEG010000340.1 coordinate 898, forward strand.
GCTGTACCTCGCCGTGGCCCAGGTCCTTGCCTACGTGTACCACCTCCGGAACTGGCGGCGCACCGGTGGCAAGGCTCCGCAACTGCCGGGCGAATTCGACATCCCGGACGGAATGGATGAACCCAGGCGACGCTGATGCATTTCAGGTACGGATATTGCTGAGACCGGTTTGAGGCGCTGAGGCGTCAAATTGTCGATGCCTGTGCCGGCGGCGCAGCGTCATACGGGAGAGAGCATGGCGGCAGGAGTGGCAACCTCGAGCACCGGCGCATTCGCGCAGCAAATGCGCGTGCTGTCGCGTGGGAACCTTGCCATTCCCATGCTGCTTCTCGCACTTCTCGCGATGATGATTCTGCCGATCCCGCCCTTGCTGCTGGATATCTTCTTCACCTTCAACATCGCGCTGTCGCTGATCGTGCTGCTGGTTGCCGTCTATGCCATGAGGCCGCTCGATTTCGCGGTGTTCCCGACCATCCTGCTCGTCACTACCCTGATGCGCCTGGCGCTGAACGTGGCCTCGACCCGTGTCGTGTTGCTGCACGGCCACACGGGGGAGGGCGCGGCCGGGCATGTGATCGAGGCCTTCGGCAAAGTGGTGATCGGCGGCAACTACGTCGTGGGCATGGTGGTATTCGTGATCCTGCTCATCATCAACTTTGTCGTGGTGACCAAGGGCGCCGGGCGCATCTCGGAGGTGAGCGCGCGCTTCACCCTCGATGCCATGCCCGGCAAGCAGATGGCCATCGACGCGGATCTCAACGCGGGACTCATCACGCAGGACGACGCCAGGCGCCGCCGCGAGGAAGTCGCGCAGGAAGCGGACTTCTACGGAGCCATGGACGGTGCCAGCAAGTTCGTTCGCGGCGACGCCATTGCCGGTGTGCTTATCCTTGCGATCAACCTGATTGGCGGGCTTGCCATCGGCACCCTCCAGCACGATCTCGAGTTCGGTCGCGCACTCGAAGTGTATTCACTGCTCACCATCGGTGACGGCCTTGTGGCCCAGTTGCCATCGCTGCTGCTCTCCACGACCGCGGCGATCATGGTGACGCGCGTCAACACCTCCCGGGACATGGGCGAGCAGATCTATTCGCAGATGTTCGCCTCGCCCCGCGCAGTTGTGGTGGCGGCGGTGCTGCTGGCGGTGATGGGGATGGTCCCCGGGATGCCGCACGTGGCTTTCCTCGGGCTTGCCGCACTCGCCGCGGGATTTGCCTGGCTGATCCGTGGCCGTGTGGCTGTGGCCAAGGCCGGCATGGCCGCGTCCGTCGAGGAGCCGCGCATGCCCTCATCCTCTCCCGTCGAACTGGGTTGGGACGATGTGGCGCCGGTCGATGTGATCGGTCTGGAGGTCGGTTACCGCCTCATTCCGATGGTCGACAAGGCCCAGAACGGCGCGCTGCTCGGGCGCATCAAAGGCGTCAGGAAGAAACTCTCCCAGGAGATGGGTTTCCTGATCCCCGCCGTTCACATCCGTGACAACCTCGAGTTGCTGCCCAACGGTTACCGGCTGCTGTTGATGGGTGTCGCCAGCGGGGAGGGAGAGGTTTACCCGGAGCGCGAACTGGCCATCAATCCGGGCCAGGTCTTCGGTCGCCTCGAGGGTATGGAATGTCGCGATCCGGCCTTCGGGTTGGATGCCGTTTGGATCGATCGCGGCCAGCGCGAGCGTGCCCAGACGCTGGGCTACACGGTGGTGGATGCCAGCACCGTGGTTGCGACGCACCTGAATCAGGTCCTGCTCGACAACATCGAACAGCTGCTGGGTCACGAGGAGGTGGATCAGCTGGTGCAGAAGCTCGCCAAGCTCTCGCCGAAGCTTGCCGAGGAGCTGGTACCGGGAACGGTGAGCGTGAATCAGCTTCTCGGAGTTCTGAAATCCCTGCTTGCCGAGGGTGTGCCGGTGCGCGATATCCGCAGCATTGCAGAGGCCATTGCCACGCAGGGAACGCGCAGCAAGGATCCCTCGGCGCTGGTCTCCGCTGCGCGGGTAGCCCTCAGCCGCACCATTTTCAATTCGCTCGGCAACGGTTCGCAGAACCTTCCGGTGATCACTCTTGAGCCGCAGATCGAACAGATGCTCTCCAAGTCCTTGCAGCGCCCGGGCAACGCTCCCGTGGACCTCGAGGACATCGTGCTCGAGCCCGGGCTTGCCGAGCGGCTGCAACGGTCCATCGCCGAGGCCGCGCAGCGCCAGGAGGCACAGGGCAAGTCGGCCGTGCTGCTGGTTCCGGGTCCGCTGCGGGCGGTTCTGGCGCGTTTCCTGCGTCATACGCACCGCGCGATGAAAGTCATCTCGTACCAGGAAGTGCCGGAAAGCCGGCAGGTCACGATCGAGGCAACGGTAGGTTGAACCTGAGTCGTCCCATGTCGCATCTGCGGCTACGGGACAGGAGGAACGGTAAATGGACATGAAGAGATTCATCGGACCGGATATGCGGACCACGCTGCGCATGGTGCGCGAGCAGCTGGGCCCTGACGCGGTTATCCTCTCCAATCGCCGGGTCGCCGGCGGCATCGAGATCATGGCCGGTGATGGTGTGGATTTCGGCGTGCCGGCTGAGGCGCCTGCCGCAGAGGCGTATGCGGTGGGCGCGGTGTCCGCGGCAGCAGTTTCGCGCGCGCAAGCCCGCCAGGCAGAGCCGCAAAGGCCCGTGGCTCCGGCGCGTGCCGAGGCTCCCGCAACGCCGGTTCCCGGCGATGAGTTCTTCGCCGTGCGTGGCGAGATTCGCGAACTGCGCGCACTGATGGAGAGACAGCTCGGGGAAATGCGCGGAGAGAAGGATCCGTGGGGTCCCGGCGTCGAGGGGCTGGCCTGGCGCCAGTTCACGCGCGCGGCGCTTCCGAACGATGTGGTCAGGGTGCTGGTGTCCTCGCTTGCGGGAGATACCACGGAGCACACCCTGGCGCAGGCTCTTTCCGAAACGCTGGCAGCCGCCATTGCGGAGGCTGGCGACGTGGTCGCCCGCGGCGGAGTCGTTGCAGCCGTTGGCCCCACCGGCGCCGGCAAGACCACCACGCTCTGCAAGTTGGCCGTGCGCCACGTGCTTGAGCATGGCCCCGGCTCCCTGGTGCTGGCCAGTGCGGACGCGGCGCGGCTGGGCGGCGCCGACATGCTGCGCGCCGTCGCGCGCTTGCTGGATGTGCCTTTCCTGGCGGCGTCCGAGGGCGAAAGCATCACGGCGCTGATCGCGCGGGCTGGTGATCCTGATCTGCTGTTGCTGGACACACCCGGCATCAGCAGGCGTCGCCCCGAGGACGCTACCCGGCTGCTGGAGCTGGCCGCCGCCGGCGTGCACAGCCTTCTGGTGCTGCCTGCC
>JBILEG010000341.1:0-4213 GCA_044352225.1 Pseudomonadales bacterium
CTGCCAACCATCCCCGTGGCAAGTACATGCTGGTATTTGATCCTTTGGATGGTTCAAGCAACATTGATGTGAACGTGTCGGTGGGCAGTATTTTTTCTGTTTTGCGTGCGCCGCAAGATGCTATTGACAGCGGCCGTGATTTAACCGAAAAAGATTTTTTACAAACGGGTGCCACCCAAGTTGCTGCAGGCTATGCCCTGTATGGCCCGACCACCATGCTGGTGTTGACGGTCGGCAATGGCGTTGTCGCCTTCACCTTGGATCCAAATTTAGGCGAATTCATGCTGACTCACTCAGCATTGAAAGTGCCAGAAGACACACAAGAATTTGCCATCAATGCCTCCAACAGCCGTTTTTGGGAGCCGCCCATCAAGCGCTATGTGGACGAATGCTTGGCCGGTAAATCCGGTCCACGCGCCAAAGATTTCAATATGCGTTGGATTGCCTCCATGGTGGCCGAGGCGCACCGCATCCTGATGCGCGGCGGCGTGTTCATGTACCCGCGCGACACCAAGGACCCGAGCAAACCCGGGCGCCTGCGTCTGCTCTACGAGGCAAACCCGATCGGTATGGTGATGGAGCAGGCCGGCGGGCGCGCCAGCACCGGGCGCGAGCCCGTGCTCGGGATCCAGCCCGGCAGCCTGCACCAGCGTATCGGCTTGGTGTTCGGCTCGCGGAACGAGGTCGAGCGGATCGAGCGCTATCACGCCGAACCGGACTCCGATAAAGACACCAACCCCCTGTTCGCCGAGCGCAGCCTGTTCCGGGACTGATCATTCCGGGCCGGGTGGGCACATAACAAGACCAGCGAGGAAACTCCCATGTCCCATCGCCATCCCATCATCGCCATCACGGGTTCCTCGGGCGCCGGCACCTCCACGGTGACGCGCACCTTCCAGAACATCTTCCGCCGCGAGGGCGTGACGGCGGCGATCATCGAGGGCGACAGCTTCCACCGCTTCGAACGCAAGGAAATGAAGCTCCGCCAGGCCGAGGCCGAAGCCTCGGGCAACAAGCACTTCAGCCACTTCGGGGTGGACAACAACCTCTTCGGAGAACTCGAGGCACTGTTCCGCAGCTACTCCGAGACCGGCACCGGACAGGCGCGCAAGTACCTGCACAACCTCGAGGAGGCCGCTCCCTACAACCAGGAGCCCGGCACCTTCACCGCGTGGGAACCGCTGCCCGGGAACACCGACATGCTCTTCTACGAGGGCCTGCACGGCGCGGTGCGCACAGAGGAGTTCGATATCGCGCGCTACCCGGATCTGCTGATCGGCGTGGTGCCGGTGATCAACCTCGAGTGGATCCAGAAGCTCTGGCGTGACAAGCACATGCGCGGCTACACCGCCGAGGCGGTAGCAGACACCATCCTGCGCCGCATGCCCGACTACGTGAACTTCATCTGCCCGCAGTTCACGCACACGCACGTGAACTTCCAGCGCGTGCCGGTTGTCGACACCTCCAACCCCTTCATCTCGCGGGATATTCCCAGTCCCGACGAGAGCATGGTGGTGATACGCTTCGCGCAGCCGAAGGGCATCGATTTCCAGTACCTGCACAACATGATCGACGGCTCGTGGATGAGCCGCGCGAACACCATCGTGGTGCCCGGCGGAAAGATGGAACTCGCGATGCAGCTCATCTTCACGCCCTTCATCTGGCGGATGGTGGAGCGCAGGAAGCGCGCCCTCGGCCTTGCCTGAGCCCAACCGCCCGAACCGGAGCCACACACGCATGAGCAACAGACCCGCACCCGCGCCCGCACTCGCCCGCGAGATGGCCAATGCCATCCGCATGCTCTCCGTCGATGCCGTCGAGCAGGCCAAGAGCGGCCACCCGGGCGCCCCGATGGGCATGGCCGAGATTGCCGAAGTGCTGTGGAACCGGCACCTGAAGCACAACCCCACGAACCCGCTGTGGGCCGACCGCGACCGCTTCGTGCTCTCGAACGGCCACGGCTCCATGCTGATCTACTCGCTGCTGCACCTCACGGGCTATGACCTGCCCATCGGGGAGATCAAGCGCTTCCGCCAGCTGCACAGCAAGACCGCGGGCCACCCGGAAGTGGGCATCACGCCCGGCGTCGAGACCACCACCGGCCCGCTCGGACAGGGCATCACCAATGCGGTGGGCATGGCGCTCGCCGAGTCCCTGCTTGCGGCCGAATTCAACCGGCCTGGCCACGCGATCGTTGACCATCACACCTATGCCTTCCTCGGTGATGGCTGCCTGATGGAAGGGATCAGCCACGAGGCCTGCTCGCTTGCGGGCACGCTGCGTCTCTCGAAACTCATCGCCTTCTACGACGACAACGGCATTTCGATTGATGGCCATGTCGAAGGCTGGTTCACCGACGACACGCCCAAGCGCTTCGAGGCCTATGGCTGGCACGTGATCCCTGCCGTGGACGGGCACGACACCGCAGCCGTCGAAGCGGCACTGCTCGCCGCCAAGGCGCAATCCGCGCACCCCGACGGCAAGCCCACCCTGATCTGCTGCCGCACCGTGATCGGCAAGGGCTCGCCCAACAAGGCGGGCACGCACGATGTGCACGGCGCGGCACTCGGCGCCACAGAAGTGGCAGCCACGCGCGAGGCACTGGGCTGGTCGGCAGCTCCCTTCGAGATCCCTGCGCACATCGCCGAAGCCTGGGACGGCCGCGCGGCAGGCGCTGCCGCAGAGTCCGAATGGAACGGGCGATTCGACGCCTATGCTGCGGCGCATCCGGCAGAGGCCGCAGAACTCCAGCGCCGCATGCGCGGCGAACTCTCGCCCGCCTTCGCCGCAGGCTTGCCCGCGGTCTTCGCCGCGATTGCCGCCAAACCGGATGCCGTGGCTACCCGCAAAGCCAGCCAGAACGCACTGGATGCGCTCGCGCCGCTGGTGCCGGAGTTCTTCGGCGGCAGCGCAGACCTCACCGGCTCCAACCTCACCAACTTCAAGGGCTGCGTGCGCGCCGGGCGCGATACCTGGGGCAACCACCTGAGCTACGGCGTGCGCGAGTTCGGCATGGCCGCGATCATGAACGGCATCGCGCTCCACGGCGGCTACATTCCTTACGGCGGCACCTTCCTCACCTTCAGCGACTACAGCCGCAACGCCATACGCATGGCAGCGCTCATGAAGCAGCGCGTGATCCACGTCTTCACCCACGACTCCATCGGCTTGGGCGAAGACGGCCCCACGCACCAGTCCGTAGAGCACGTGCCGAGCTTGCGGATCATCCCCAACCTCGACGTGTGGCGCCCGGCAGACGGCCTGGAAACTGCCGTGTCGTGGGCGGCCTCGCTCGAGCGCCACGACGGCCCGACCGCGCTCTGCCTGTCGCGGCAGAACCTGCCGCGCCTGAGCGGCATCGAGCAGATGGACGGCATCCGCCGCGGCGGCTATGTGCTGGCAGACGCCGCCGATGCACGCGCGGTGCTGATAGGCACCGGCTCGGAACTCTCCATCGCGATGGAAGCGCGGGAGCGTCTGGCGGCAGAAGGCATCGCGGTGCGCGTGGTCTCGATGCCCAGCACCAACGTCTTCGACCGGCAGGAGCGCGGCTACCGGGACTCCGTGCTGCCGGCAGCTCTGCCCGCCGTTGCCGTGGAGGCAGCGCAGCCCGACTTCTGGCACAAGTACACCGGCCGTTCCGGCACCATCGTGGGCGTGGCGAGCTTCGGCGAATCCGCGCCGGCAAAGGATCTCTACACCCACTTCGGCATCACGGCTGCGGCCGTGGCGCAGGCCGTGAAGGATCTCCTTGCATGAGTGACGCGCGCCCCTGGGACCTCGTGCTGTTCGATCTCGACGGCACGCTGATCGAGACCTCTCCGGAGATCTTCGATGCGGTGAACGACACCATGGACTCCTGCGGCTTCGCGCCCGTGACGCAGGAACAGGTGAACGTCTGGATCGGCCGCGGCACGCGCGAACTCCTCGCGCAGGCGCTGGCCTTCACCTGGCAGGAAGACATCGCGAACGTGCGCGGATCGGAGCGTTTCCACGCCATCGAGAAAGTGTTCTCGGGGCATTACGCGAAGCGCTGCGGCACACGCAGCCATCTCTACCCTCACGTGCGTGAGGTGCTCGAAGAGTTGCGCGCGAACGGCGTGCGGCTTGCCGTGGTCACCAACAAGGAAGACAGGTACACGCAGGCCATCCTCGACAGCCACGCGCTCTCGCCACTCTTCGACCGCGTCGTGAGCGGCGACACCTTCCCCGC
>JBILEG010000342.1:0-4211 GCA_044352225.1 Pseudomonadales bacterium
CGATCAGATCGCCACTGCACTGCCCAACATTCCCGTCGAGATCGACTCCCAGAGCTACTTCGACCTTGCTGGTACCTGGACTGTCACCGACTATGCCTCGGTACGGCTCGGTGTGAACAACCTGCTGGATGAAGAAGCGCCGATCGTGCCCCAGGGCGCGACGGCTCGCGAGAACGGCAACACCTACCCCGGTATCTACGACCACCTGGGTCAGTACTGGTTCGTGGGCGCGACTGTGCAGTTCTGAGCGCGTGAAGGGCAGGCGGAGCGTCCTCCGTCTGCCCCTTTCGTTGAGTGAAGGCCGGCACCGCCGGCCTTTTTTTTGGTCGTCTTGCTCCTGCCCCCGAGTCTGATGGGTTCTGCATGGATACGGTCTTGCAACAGGCGGCAAACCTCCTGAGGGCCGGGCGCCTGGATGAGGGCGTCGCGCTTTGCCGGCAGCTGCTTCAGCGTCAGCCGGGCAACGCCGCCGCACTCCATCTCATCGCCCTCGCCGAGCGTGATCGTGGTGATCTGTCCGCCGCCGAATCGGCTTTCCGGGCGAGTCTCGCGGCTGCGCCTGATAACCCGGGCACCCTGGTCGATTTCGGGAATTTGCTCCGCCGTATCGGGAAGCATGCCGAAGCAGAGAAGGCCCTTCGACGCGCGCTTGAAGTGGCGCCACGCTTCCCTGCTGCATGGCATGGCTTGGGGCTGCTGCTGCTGGCGACCGGCCGTCACACGGACGCGGAGGCCTGCGCCCGGCGTCTGCTTGAGCTGTCCCCGGACAGTGCCAGCGCGGCGGAGCTTCTCGCCGCTGCACTGCAGGCTCAGCAACGTCTCGATGAGGCGATCGCGGCGTGTGAGGAAGGCCTTCGACGGCTGCCCTCGGCCGCCAGGCTGCGTTACGCACTGGCGCAGTTGCAGCGCGAGGATTGCCGCTTTGGGGAGGCCATCGCAAGTTACGGGAAAGCGCTCGAGGACGGGCTTTCCCCGGTAGAGCTTTTTCAGAACTGTGCAGATGCGTGCATTGAGTCCGGCCTGGTGGACCGTGCCCTGCAGACCTATGAACAGGGCATTCGACGACATCCCGGGAGCGCGCTTCTCCATGGTCTGAGGGCGCGCTGTCTGTGGGAGTCCGATAGGCCCGAAGATCCGGTGCAGGCCCTGTGGGCGGCAGCGCGGGAAGCAGCGGGAAGCACAGCCCTGTGGGAAAAGCTCGCTGAAGTCCTCCACAGCCTTGGTCGGGCGGACGAGTTGCATCGCGCGCTCACCGAGGCGCGGGAGTCTGCCTGCGTGCAAAGCCCGGGGCTTGGACAACTGGAGGCCGTGACGCTTGCCCGTGCGGGCCAGATCACCGAGGCGACCGCGCTCTTCGGGCGGCTCCTGCAGGCCCATCCCCTGCACGATGGGCTCAGGCTCGCGTTCGCAGAGCACGCCCTGGGGAGCTCGGACCCGTCGCGCTGCGCGGCGCTCTGCGAGGAGGTGCTGGGCCGCAACCCGCTTTCCCAGTTCGCGCTCGCGCTGCTCGGCACGGCGTGGGGTTTACTGGAAGATCCGCGTGAGCACTGGCTGCTCGATTACGACACGATGGTCGTGTCATGTCCGATCCTGGTGCCTCCCGGGTACCCTGATCTGCCGGCTTTCCTGCAAGCGGTAGCCCAGGCGCTCGAAGGACTGCACCGCATGCGCTCTCACCCCATTGACCAGACGTTGCGCGGAGGCACCCAGACCAACGGCTTCCTGTTCCGCCTGAAGAACCCGGTGCTGCGTGACTTGCAATCGAGCATTCTGACCACCCTGGCACGTGCCACTGCCGGATTCCGGCATGCTCCGGGGCATCCCTACTGGGGCAGGTTCCGGCAGGGAGCTGCGTTCCGGCTGACAGGCGCGTGGTCGGTGCGACTGCGCGATTCGGGCTTCCATACCAACCATATCCATCCGCAGGGATGGATGAGTTCCGCCTTGTACATCGCCTTGCCCGCTGAAATCACGGGAGAGGGTTCTGCCGGATGCCTCCAGTTCGGCGTTCCACCGGCCGAAACAGGCCTCGACCTCCGGCCACGCAGGATCGTCACACCACAGGAGGGCGTGCTGACCCTCTTCCCATCCTACATGTGGCATGGCACGGTACCCTTCCGATCGGCTGAGCCGCGCCTGACGGTCTCGGTCGACGCAGTTCCGGAGCCACACGCGTGACCCAATCCCTGCAGAGCCTCCTCGATGATGGCGCACGCTTGCTCCGCGAGCGCCGCATTGATGCCGCCAATCGTCTCGCCGCAGACTTGCTGGCCAGATTTCCCGAGGCCGCAGCGGTCCGGTATTTTGCATCCGACGCCGCGCTCGCGCAGGGCAACCCGGCCGCGGCGTTGCAGTGTATCGAGGCGCTGCCGCCGGCTGGCGCCACCGCCCCCTTATCGTTGTTGCGCCGGGCAAAGATCCTCGTGCAGCTGCGCAGGCGCACGGAAGCTCTCGAGATTGCGCGTAGCGTAGCCGCGCGCGTGGTTCGGGACCTTTGGCAATTGGGAACGCTCGCCTCGGTCCTGCGGGAATGTCAGGACCTCGAGGCCGCGCACTACTGGCTGACGCGCACCCACGAGTGGTTTCCCACGCAGGTGATCGCGCTTTTCGATTTGGCAGTGGTCGAGTTCCAGTTGAACCGCATCGATGAAGCGGAAATCCATCTCGAGACCCTGCTGCGGATGGATCCCCGGCACGCGGGAGCGTTGCGCTTGCGATCATTGCTCCGGACCTGGGACCCGGAAAAAAACCACGTCGCGCAGCTCGAGGCCTTGCTGGCGTCAGCGGACGGAGGACGACTGGAGGCGTCTGCCGGTTATGCGCTCGCCAAGGAGTGCGAGGATATCGGTGACCATGATCGGGCGTTCGCGGCGCTGCAAATCGGTGCCCGTGCCCAACGCGCATTGATGGACTACGACTCCGCCAGCGAGTGTGCCGCCCTCGATCACGTGCGTGAGGCGTTTCCCTCCGCTGCGGTGATGGACGCCGTGAGCGGATTCACCGAGGCCTCGCCCATTTTCGTGGTGGGCTTGCCGCGTACGGGTACTACCTTGGTCGAGCGCATTCTTGGCTCTCACAGCCAGGTGCGCTCGGTGGGCGAGATCACGGATTTTCCCGACATCCTGTCCGATGCCATCGCCGCCCTGCCGGAAGCGGCCGGGTCCTTGGCGATGGCGCTGGACTTCCGGGACATCGGCCAGCGATACGCGGACTCCGCCGCCCAGCTCGCGGGCGGCGCGGCACGGTTCGTCGACAAGCTTCCCTACAACTTCCTGTACTGCGGCTACATCCTGGCTGCCTTGCCCAACGCCCGGATCGTGCATCTGGTGCGAGACCCCATGGACACCTGCTACGCGGTGTACAAGACCCTCTTCGTGGGTGCGTATGCGTGGTCTTATGACCTCGACGAGATCGCGGACTACTACCTGGCCTACAGGCGCCTCATGCAGCACTGGCACGAGGTGCTCGGGAACCGGATCCTTGATGTTTCCTATGAGGAACTGGTTCGCGACCCCGCGACCGTGACCCGCAACATGCTGTCCTTCTGTGATCTGCCCTGGGAAGACGCGGTGCTGGCGTTTCATGAACACCCCGATGCTGCGCTCACGGCAAGCGCGGTGCAGGTGCGTCGGCCGGTCTATACGGATTCCGTGGGCGCGTGGAACCGTGTCGGCTCCCACCTGTCCCGGTTGCAGGAGCGTCTCGCCTCGGCCGAGTGAGCCTCGCTCTGCCGCGTGGCGGTGGCGCGCCTCACCTGTACCAGTCGGCGCGGGCAGACAGGACGCAGGTGATCGACTCCCGCTCTGCCGGCGTCAGCAACGGATTCCAGATATCGAAGATCAGGATCACACGCAACGCATCGGCATCGTTCCACGCCTCGTGTTCGATGGTGTCGTCGAAGGCCCATGCCTCGCCGAGGCGCCATTGGCGGGTCTCGTTCCCGACGCGGAAGCCCGCCGGCCCGGGCAGTACCAGCGGCAGGTGCACCAGCAACCGCGCATTCGTGGATCCGCAGTGGGGCGGGATTCGCGTGTGTGGAGCGAGGGCGGAAAACAAGGCCGTGGGTGCGAAATGCGGCTGGTCGGCCATCGGCAAACCTGACAGCAGTTCGGCCGTCCGCGGGCAGCGCGCAATGGCCTCCTCCTGCCGTTCGCCATCACGCCAGAGCCAGTAGGAACTCCACAGCCGTGAGTGGTTGAGCTGCGCGAACT
>JBILEG010000034.1:0-13923 GCA_044352225.1 Pseudomonadales bacterium
CTTGCCTTGCATCGCAGGGGCTTGCACGCCGGGCAGCTCAGTCTGCGGGGTCTCGTTTGCGGCCCCCGCGTTCCATGCCATCAGGAAGCAGGCGGTCAGTGCCAGTCCGCGCAGAAAATCGTGCATTGCGGTTTCCCGGGGTGTGTGGGTGGGTGCGGAGGGTCAGCCTGCAGTGGTGCAATGTCAACCGCTACTCGCACCCGGTAGGAGCGGGCCATGCACGCGACAAGAGCATGGGCGTTTGCCCAAGCGACGGGTCGCGCGCATGGCGCGCTCCTGCCCTCTGTTTCGGGCTGACGCGTTACGCGGCACTCAGCCCGCGTTCACCGCATCCACCGCCTCCATCGCGCTGCGCATCGCGCCCTCGATGTAGCCCACGCCGCGGCAGTCGCCCACCTCGTGCACGCGGAAGCCCGCGGCACGGAATGCCTCTGCCTGTGACAGATCGCCTGTGGCGCCCTTGGCCACGATCACGTGATCGGCATCCGCAGACTGCGTGCTGCCGTCTTTCGCCGTGAAGCACACGCGGCCCGTCTCGATGCGGATCTCCTTTGCGCCCGCGTGCAGGCCAAGGCCGTGCTCGCGCAATTCCGTCAGCAGGCGAAGGCGGCGCACCAGCGTGAGCCCCGCGCCCAAACGCGGCTGATCGTCCACCACCGTCACGCTCCGTCCGCGCTCCGACAGGAATTCCGCGAGTTCGAGCCCAACCAGCTCGCCACCGATGATCACGATCCTGTCGCCTAGCGGCATCCAGGTGCGGGTCGCCTTGCGCACGAAATCGAGGTTGGCGGTAAGGCCGGTGGCTGCGCCCGCCTTGGTGGCGATGCGCGTCAGGAGTGAGGTCTTGCCCGCCAGTGACTCGGAGTTCTCGCCGAGCATCATGCGGCGCATGTCATCACCGCTGAAGACGTGGGGCAGGTCGGAACCCGGAATAGCCGGCATGTCGCGGCGCGCGCCCGTTGCCACTACCACGTCTTCGATGCGCAGTTCCGCGAGCACGGCGGGCGTGGCCTCCGAGGAAAGCCGCAATTGCACGCTGGACTCCTCGACGCGCGCGCGCAGCCAGTCGAGCAGGCGTTCGTTCGCGGCATAGGCGAGCGATGCGAAGCGCAGCGTGCCGCCGAGGCGATCGCTCTTCTCGAAGAGCGTCACCTGATGGCCATCGCGCGCGAGCCTGCGCGCAGCTTCCATCCCGCCGGGCCCGCCCCCGATCACGGCCACGCGCTTGGCAGTTGAAGGCTTGGGAGGATCCAGCCGCAGGTACTCGATGCCGAGCTCCGGATGCACCGCGCAGCAGGTGGCTTCCAGCGTGTAGATCTTGCTGACACAGGTGTAGCAGTAGACGCAGGGGCGCACTTCGTCCTCGCGGCCTTCCGCCAGTTTCTTCGGCAGCTCGGGATCCGCCAGGAGTTTGCGCCCCATGGCGAGGAAATCGAAATGCCCGGCGGCGATCTCCTTGTCTGCGTGCGCAGGTTCCACACGCCCGGAGGCGATCACGGGGATCGACACCACCTCCCGGATCGCCTGCGCAGCAGGCAGGTTTGTGTTCGGTTCGTGCGGGATGTTGGAGGCCGAGTGCAGCTTGCCCTGGCCGGTGTCGTGGTAGGAGCTTGCGGTGATGGCGTCGGCGCCGGCCTCCTCGACGAGGCGTGCCGTGACCTTGGCGTGCTCGATCGTGATGCCGCCCTCCTTGCCCACTTCCCGCGTGTCGAGCTTCACCCACACGGCGAAGTCCGGGCCCACGGCCGCGCGCACGGCACGCACCACTTCGACCAGAAAGCGAGAGCGGTTCTCGGTGCTGCCGCCGTATTCGTCGCTGCGTTTGTTGGTCTTGGGCGAGAGGAAAGAAGACAGCAGGTAGCCGTGTCCGCCGTGGATCTCGACGCCGTCGCAACCCGCTTCTTTGGCGCGCCGCGCACCGGCGGCGTACTGGCTCACGACGAGAGCGATGTCCTCGTGCGTCAGCACCTTGTAGCTGGGTAGGCCCGAGCTGGCGAAGGCCTGCAGCTCCGGCAGCAGGAAGCCGTCGACGAAATCGCCTTTCATGGGCTCGGGTACCGAGGGGCACCATTGCGGCCGTCCGGCGCGGGTGTCATCGCCCGCCACCAGCCCGCCCTGATGCAGTTGCACCGCGAACTTCGCGCCGTGTTTGTGCACGGCATCCACCACCTTGCGCAGCCCGGGGATGTAACGGTCATCCGAGATCGCCACCTGCCAAGGCTGCACCTGTCCCACCGGATAGGCCACGCCGCAGGCACCCGAGATGATCAGCGCCACGCCGCCACGCGCTTGTGCCTCGTGGTAATGGAGTACGCGCTCGCCGCTGGAACCGTCGTCCTCGCCGAAGTTCACGCCCATCGCGGTGACGATCATGCGGTTGCGCAGCTGCATGGCGCCGATGCGCCCGGGTGCAAGGAGGTTCGGGTAGGCGGCGATGGCCATGGTGATGTCGTCTCCGTCAGCGGAAAAAGGAAAGGGTCAGAGTACTGCCAGCGCCGGTGCGCGGGCGATTTCAGCGCCGAGTTGCGCGAGGCAGGCCGAGTGGCCCGCGTGTGCCATCTCGTTCTGCCGTGCAAGCAGCGCATAACGCCACAGCGGATAGTCACGGTCGTGACCCATGCCGCCGTGCACATGCTGGCAACTCGCCATCACGCGGTGGCCTGCTTCAGCGCACCAGAACTGCGTGCTCAGGGCGTCCAGCGTGGCCAGTGCTTCGCGGTCCAGCACGGATGCTGTGCTGCGCGTCACCAGGCGCAGGTTCATCAGATCGATCCAGGCATCCGCCATGCGATGGCTGACGGACTGAAAGCTGCCGATCTTGACGCCGAACTGCTCGCGCTCCGAGACATAGCGCGTGCTCATGGCGAGGGTTTCTTCCAGCACGCCCACCTGCACGGCGGCACTGGAGACCACGAGTCGCTGGTGCAACCAGTCGGGCGTGGCGGCATCCCCAACAGCCATGGCGGCGACGTGACTCAACTGCAGGCGCGATGCAGGTTCCAGCGCGGTGTTCGCCTGCGCTTCAAGGCTGAGCCCCGGAGCGTTCGTCCGCACCAGAAAGAGCCGCCACTCGCCGCTCTCGATGCGCGCCGGCAGGAGCAGGGCAGATGCGCCTGCGGCGTAGCTCAGCGCGCCTGCGGTACCGCTCAGGGTGTTGCCTTGCGCACTCAGGGAATTCCCCGCGTCGCGTCGGCTGCTGACGGCGAGCCAGGCACCATCTGCCGCGATGCGCGCGGCCTCTTCGCCGAGCCCCGCATGGGCCAGCGCCATCAACCCGGCACCGTGAGCGGTGAGGGGTACGGGAGCCACTGTCTTGCCCAGTTGCTCGAGGACGAGGCAGTGCTCGAAAAAGCCGAGGCCTGCGCCGCCCAGCGCATCGGGTAGCCCCACCGCCGTGAGGCCCGCGTCGCGGAGTTCCTGCCACAGCGCCGTGTCCAGACGCGTACCGCCGGCTTCGAGTTCTTTCAGGCGCGCCACGCCCGTTCCACGGCGCAGGATGCGCTCGGCCAGCGCGGCGAGATCGGTCTGCAGTTCGTCGAGTGCGAAATCCATCGAAGCCTCTCCTCAGCGCCGCGCCCGGGCAAGGCCCAGGCCGAACTGCGCGATCAGGTCGCGCTGGATCTCGTTGGTGCCGCCCCCGAAACCGTAGACCGGCACGGCGCGGTAGATGTGCTCGAGTTGCCCGTCGAGCACGTTGCCCGGATAGCCACGTTTCACCAGACCGTCGGGCCCCAGCACTTCCTGCATCAGCCGGTAGCACTGCAGGAAGCACTCGTAGCCGTAGACCTTGACCGCCGAGGCCTCGGCCGGGGAGATCGTCTGCTGGGCGATGCCCCAGGCCTGCTGGCGGCAGGCAAGCTGCAATGCGCGCAGCGAGGCATGCACGCGTGCGAGTGCCGATTGCACCCACGGTGTGTCGATCAGGCGCTGCCCGCTGGCGTCCTGTTGCTCTGTCGCGTAGGCCAGTACCTGCGCGTACATCAGGTTCGCGGTGCCCGGGTTCATCAGTGTGAGCCGCTCGCGGTTCAGTTGGCTGGTGATCACCTGCCAGCCCTGGTTCTCGGCGCCCACCAGATGGCTCGACGGTACGCGCACGTTGTCGTAGAAGGTGGTGTTGGTCTCGCCCTCGGCGGCCGTGTAGATGGGCGTGCGCGAGAAGCCGGGGCTGTCGGTTGGCACCAGCAGTATCGAGATGCCCTTGTGGCGCGGATGCGTGGCGGGGTCCCCGGTGCGCACGGCCAGAAACACGTAATCCGCGAAATGCGCGAGCGAGGTGTAGACCTTCTGTCCGTTGATCACGTAGTCGTCGCCATCACGCTCTGCGCGCGTGCCGAGTGCCGCGAGATCGGTGCCTGCCTGCGGCTCGCTGTAGCCGATGGCCATTACCAGTTCGCCGCCCAGAATGCCGGGCAGGATGCGCTCGCGGATCTCAGGTGTGGCGAACTCGGCGATGGCGGGGCCCACGGATTCCGGCGTGAGGTAGGGGAAGGGGAAGCCCGAGCGTGTCACTTCCTCGATGAAGATGTACTGCTCTACGGGGCCGAAGCCGCGTCCACCCCACCCGGTTGGCCAGCCAAGGCCGATCCAGCCGTCCTTGCCCATCTGCCGCAGCGCGGCACGCCACACCGGCCCACCTCCTTCGGTGCCGAAAGGGCGCGCGATCTCGGCGCGCAACGCCGGTGTCATCAGGCCCGCCATGTAGGCTGCGAGTTCCCTGCGAAGGCTCTCCTGCTCCGCGCTGAAGGAGGTATCCATGCGTGTGCTCTCCGTCGTGCTCAGCCGGATCTCGCCCTCACGAGGAGGATCTGCGCGGCTTCGTAGTCGTAGTGTTCGATGGCATCGAAGACGGCCTCCGCCACATCGCCCAGGCCGCTGCGCAGCACGGCGGCGTTGTCGCGCGCGAGTTGGCGCGAGGCCAGGTCACCTGCACCCAGCAGGGATTCGAGTTCGGTGAGCAGTGCTCTCAGGACCTCCGGAGAGGGCTGCTCTTGTGCAGTTGCGCCGGGGGTGTCTGCTTCCTCGCCTGAGCGCTCGCTTCTTTGGGCCGCATCGGGTTCGGGCAGCCAGCGCATCAGCTTTTCCTGCAGCACCGCCGGGGAGATGGGCTTGGCAATGAAATCGTTCATGCCTGCGGCGAAGCAGGCGTTGCGGTCGTTCTGGAAGGCGTTTGCGGTGAGGGCGATGATGGGCAGATCCGCGGTGCCGGGCAGGGCCCGGATGGCACGCGTGGCAGAGAGCCCGTCCATCTCGGGCATGTTGATATCCATCAGCACGAGATCCCAGTGCGCCTCGGCCACCTTGTTGACACCTTCCCGGCCATTGCTGGCGACTTCGATCACGAGGCCGCTGCGGGAGAGCATTTCCTCTGCCACTTCGCGGTTCACCGGGTCGTCTTCCACCAGCAGGATGCGTCTGCCTGCATGCAGGCGCCGCAGCAGGTCGCGCCGCTCGGGCATCGCAAGCACAGCGCCCGGAGCCGCCCCGCGCCGCACCTTCGCGGTGAACCAGAACCGGCTTCCCTCGCCGGGGCGCGTGTCGAAACCCGCGTCGCCGCCCATCAGCCGGGCGAGGCGGCGCGTGATCACCAGACCGAGCCCCGAGCCACCGTGCCGGCGCGTGGTCGAGGCATCGGCTTGCATGAAGGTTTCGAAGAGACGTTGTGCCGCCTCGGGCTGTATCCCCGGGCCGGTGTCCTCGACCTCGAAGCGCAGCAGCAGGGACTCCTGCGTGTCCTCGGCCACGCTCGCGCGTATCGTCACTGAACCGCGCTCGGTGAACTTGACGGCGTTGCCCACGTAATTCAGCAGCGCCTGGCGCATGCGCGTGGGGTCGCCGCGCAGCCAGGGCGGCACGCCGTTGTTCTCGACGCGCAGTTCCAGGCCCTTGCCACGGGCAGCCTCGCTCATCAGCAGGCGCGACTGGTCGAGCACCGAGCCCAGACTGAAATCGGTTTCTTCGAGTTCGAGGCGATCTGCCTCGATGCGCGAGAGATCCAGCACATCGTTCAGCAATCCGAGCAGGTGGCGTCCGGCGGTTTCGACCTTGGAGAGGCGGTCAATCTGCGATTCGGTGGCGTCGCGGCGCAGCAGGTAGGTCATGCCGAGGATCGCATTCATCGGCGTGCGCAGTTCGTGGCTCATGGTGGCAAGGAACGCGCTCTTGGCGCGGTTCGCAGCCTCGGCAGCGTTACGGGCCTGTTCCAGTTCGGCAGTGCGCGCCGCGACGAGCGATTCCAGGTGCTGGCGGTGGCCCTCGAGTTCCCGCTCGATCGCCTTGCGCGCCGTGATGTCCTGGTTCACGCCGCGCAGCCCTATGACACGCCCGGCATCATCTATGACGGGAGTGCCCGAACTCAGGAAGATTCTCGGCGTGCCGTCCTTGTGGAACAGGGTGTGCTCGATGTTGCGGAACGTGCGACTCACGAAGCGGAAATTCTCTTCCGTTGCGGCAGCCGTGTCGGGGCTCATGAACTCGTAGGAGCTTCGCCCCACGACCTCGTCGATGCTGTAGCCGAGACTGTGCTCCACGGTGGAGGACACGAAGGTGTAGCGCCCCTCTGCGTCCATCTCCCAGATCCAGTCTGCGGAAACTTCAGCGATGGTGCGGAAGCGTTGCTCCGATGCGCGCAACGCGAACTCCGCAGCGCGCTCGTCGCTCAGGTCGGAGACCATGAGCACAATGTAGTCGAGGCTTCCGTCCTCGCGGCAGGCGCGGCTGGCGTAGGAGCGAACGGGAAGGCGCGAGCCGTCCTTGCGCACCAGCCAGGACGTGCGGGTGTAGTTCTGGATCTCGCCTTGCAGCAGCTTGCGAAGCTGCTCCAGCAGTTGCGCCTCGTCCTCCGACCACGAGAAGCGCTGCCAGTCGCCTTCCCGCACGTCCTCCCAGCTGTAACCGCCCATGTCGAGCATGCGGGAGTTGGCCTCCACCAGCACGCCCTCCGGCGAGATGGCTGACATGCCTACCAGCGGGCTGTCGAAATAGGCTCTCCAGTGGCGCTCGCTCGCGCGCAGGGCGGATTCGTCGCGTTCTCTGGCCGATTGCGCCTCACCGAGTGCCTGTCGTGTGCGCTCCAGCCAGCCGAGCAGGTTGTCGCCCTTGGAAGCGCTTTCGCCCGGGCCGGTCAGGGGTGAGCTGAAATCCCCGCGGCCGATGCGGGCGATGGCGTCCTGCAGCGTGTCGAGAGGCGCGCCCAGCATGCGGATCGAGAGCCTGAAGGTATCGAGGATCACCGAGAAGAGAGCGAAGGCGAGCAGCGCCACCGACACCCGCAGCACCATGGCCCACGCCGCCGCGGTGCTCACTTCCTTGCGGGTGCGCAATTCGAGCAACCCATGCAGCCGGTGCAGCGGCTGCATCACGCGGGCCTTGGCCTCGAGGTAGCGCTGCTCGTGCAGCATCGAGAGGGCCTCGTCCCGGGCGACCGGCCCGCTCTCGACGAGCGCCTGCATGGCTGCGATATCTACTACGGAAAGCGCTTCCGATGCCTCGTATGCCGCCTCTGCCAGCCCCATTTCCTCAGCGCCGAAACCGGCATCCTGCATGAGCTTCAGCAGCGCCACGCCCGGTGCGCCTGCGGCTGCGGGAAGCTCGGCGCTGGTGCCCACCAGATCCCAGTAGACGTTGTCGTAGTCCGGCGGCCGTGGGGCACTGCCGTTACGGATGTCGAGGACCTGCTGGTAGTACAGACGGTATCGTGCTTCACCCGTCGTCACGTAGCTCCTGGCGAAGCGGCTGAGGTCGTCCGAGGACTGGCGCAGCTCTTCTGCGAGAAAGAACGAGTCGTGGCGGCGCTCGTAGCTGATGTCGAGGCGGTCTTGCGCGAGGCTGAAAAAACCGAGGGCGATGAGGAACGAGGCGAAGAGGGCTCCGGCCAGCCATTGCCTGAAGCCGAACCGGTGGAGGGGCCGGGCTGCGCGGCTCATCTGAAGGCTGTGCCGATGTCGTGCGGGAGGCTGGTCATGAGCTCAGCGTTGGCGCAATCCTGTACGGGAGCGCCATTCTAGCTTCCTGCTGCCGCACAGTGGTTGCTTTTGCCGCGACGTAAGCGTCAGCCCTGTCGAGACAGTGTGGCAGGGGGCTGTGCCGCTCAGCTTTCGCCCATCAGCAGTGATTTGGGCGGCTTGGGGATGCGCAGGTTCGGCCGTACCTCGAGCACGTCGACGGACACGCCGGGCGGGCTCGCCAGGCACCACGCCACACTGGCGCCCACGTGTGCCACGTCCATGCCCACGTCCATCTCGCTCCCCGCGCTGTACCAGGCTTCCAGCGCCGCGTCGAAGCGCGTGTGGTCCCAGCCCGCCGCGAAGGCAGTGGGCGCATTGCCCGGGCGGAGGATGGTGACGCCGATGCCGTCGGCCTGCAGTTCGCGGCGCATATCGCGCGAGAAGCGCTCCACCGCGCGCTTGGTGGCCGCGTAGATCGACAGGTGTGACATCTCGTCGTGGTGTTCGGCGCTGGCAGAAGAGATATTCACGATGCGCGGATTGTCGCCGCCGCGCAGCAGCGGCACGGCCGCCTGGCAGCAGAACACGGTGCCCAGAAAGTTGGTTTCCACCTGCAGGCGGACCTCGGCTTCCTGCAGGCTGTGTATCGAGCCCGGCCGCGCGAGGCCTGCGTTGTTCACAAGGCCGTCCAGTCGGCCGAAGTGGGCCTTGATGCGGCCGAACGCGTTGGCGATGGCCTGTGTGTCGGCAACATCTGCGACCACGCCGAGAGCGTTGTCCGCGCCCAGAGATGCTGCAACCGCCTCGATGGTGGCAGCCTCACGCCCGGTGATGCCGACGCGGGCGCCGGCGTCAACGAGAGCTTTGGCTATCGCCTCGCCGAAGCCGCGCGAGGCACCGGTGACGATGTAGACCCGGCCGGAAAGCGCGCCGTTCACAGGCCGGTCGCCACGGTCTTGGTTTCGAGGTATTCCTCGAAACCCTCGACGCCCATCTCGCGTCCGATGCCGCTCTGGCGATAACCGCCGAAGGGTGCGTCTGCGCCGTAGAAATTGCCGCCGTTCACGTTCACGGTGCCGGTGCGCATGCGTTTCGCGAAGGCGAGCGCCTTCGCCTCGTCGGCCGACCACACGCCACCGGAGAGCCCGAAGATGGAGTCGTTGGCGATGGTGAGAGCTTCTTCTTCCGTGTCGTAGGCGATCACGGAAAGCACGGGTCCGAAGATCTCTTCCTGCGCGATGCGCATGTCGTTGCGCACGTCCACGAATACCGTGGGTTCAACGTAGAAGCCCTTCGGCAGATGCGCCGGGCGACCGCCGCCGAGCAGAAGCCGCGCGCCTTCCTCCTTGCCGATGCGGATGTAATCGAGCACACGCTCCATCTGCCGGCGGTTCACGAGGGGGCCCATGATCTGCTGCTCGCTGGCCGGATCCCCGTAGGCGATGAAGCCGAAGTACTGCTTCAGGATCTCCTCGACTTCGCCCTGACGCGTGCGCGGTATGACGAGCCGCGTGGCGATGGCGCAGCCCTGGCCCGCGTGGAAGCAGACGGCCAGTGCGGAGAGCAGGCCTTTCTGCAGGTCGGCGTCTTCGAGCATCACGTTCGCCGATTTGCCGCCGAGTTCGAGGAAGACTTTCTTCACCGTAGCGCCGGCCATCGACATGATCTGCCGGCCAACCTGCGTGGAGCCGGTGAAAGAAATCATGTCGACGCGCGTGTCGCGCACGAGCTGCTCGCCGACTTCTCGCGGGTCAGAGGAGGTGATGACGTTGAACACGCCGGGCGGAATATCGGTGTGTTCGGCCACGATGCGGCCGAACTCCGTGGCAGACCAGGGCGTATCGGGTGCGGCTTTCAGCACCACCGTGCAGCCGGCGGCCAGCGCGGGCGTGCACTTGGCGAGGTTGATCTGCAGCGGCACGTTCCATGGCGTGATGGCGCCCACCACACCGATGGCCTCCTTATAGACGGTGCGGCGGCTGCGGACCCCGAGGATGGTGGCCTCGCCCAGATCCCGTTCCCACTGATAGCCGGGCAGGAAACCGAGCAGCCAGTCGCCGAAGCCGATCGGCACATCGCACTGCGGCCCGCCGGCGCCGCAGATGCCCATGGGCGCCCCCGTTTCGGCGGCGATCAGCGGGCGCAGGTGGTCTTTGGCTGCAGTGAGTGCGTCACGCAGTTGTCGCAGGCAATGCAGCCGGAAGGCGTGGTTGGTGGACCAGTCGGTGTGGTCGAAGGCGCGGCGCGCGGCGGCTATCGCGGCCTCCATGTCCTCGGGGCCTGCGTCCGCGACGTGGCCGATCGTCTCTTCTGTGGCGGGGTCTGTGTTCGGATAGAGCTTTCCCGAACGTGCGGGAACAAGTTTTCCGTCGATCAGCAGACGGCTCTCGCCGGCGGGAAGTGTGCTCATGCGTCGTGCCCCCTGTTCATGAAGACGTCGTGGATCATGGTGCGTGCGAGTGCGGTGGCGGGCAGGTGGAGCTCCAGACTGCGTGCGGTATCGAGCGCTGCGTCCAGGTCTTTCTCGCCGAGTTTGCCGAAAGGCCCGAAGGCGGCGGCGAAGCTGGCTTCCCCGAGTTGCTCGCGCAATTTGCTGCGGTTGCTGGCGAAGGCCACCATGCGTTCGTTGATCACGCCATTTCCCCGGCCCACGTCGGCCAGCACCTCGATCGACAGGCCGGAGCGCTCGGCGATGGCGAGCGCCTCGCTCATGGCGATGAATTCCAGATAGGTGATCATGTTGTTGCAGAGTTTGAGTGCGATGCCGGCGCCCAGCGGACCCGCGTGGATGATCGACTCCGCGGAGGTCTCCAACACCGGGCGGCAGCGCTCCAGCACCTCTGCCGTGCCGCCGACCATGTAGCAGATGAAATGCGGTTCCTTGCCCAGCTTGCCTCGGGTGACGGGCGCGTCGATCAGATCCACGCCACGCTCGGCCGCGTCTTTCGCCCAGCGCAGCAGGCCGGCCTGCGTGACCGTGCTGTGGATGGCGATCACCGTGCCCGGTGCAGCCAGCGCCAGCATGCCTTCCTCGCCGTAGAGCAGGGCTTCGACGTCGCGGTCATCGCGCACACAGAGGCCGATCACACGGCAGTGGCGGGCGATGTCGGCGGGCGTCGCACTGCGTGCGCCCAGAGCCACGAGTTCGTCCACCGGCGCTTGTTGCACATCGTGGACCCAGGCCTCGAGCGTGTCGCAGACAAGGTTGCGGGCCATCGGCTTGCCCATGTTGCCGAGGCCAATGAAGCCTACCGGAAGCCTGCTCATGAACGGACCTTGTTGGAGTGATGTGTCGGTATGGACGGGATGCTAGGGAGTGGTCGCCAACACTGTCAACGTTGCTTTACCGATCAGGCAAGCGATGTTACCTTCCGGTGGACATGTTTTCGGTCCACTCGCATGAGCCGATTCGCCCGACTGCTCAGCCCCTTCGCCATCGGCGGGATGCAGTTGCGCAACCGTCTCGTGATGTCCGCGATGACCACCAATTACGGCACGCCGGATCTTGCTATCAGCGAGCGCCTGATCCGCTACCACGAGGCGCGCGCTGCCGGTGGAGTGGGGCTGATCACGGTGGAGATGTGCTCGGTGGATTCGGCGCAGCGCTACCAGCCGCAGTCGCTCTCGCTGGGCGAGGACCGCTTCATCGACGGCCACCGCGAACTTGTGCGTCGCGTGCATGCGCTCGGTGCCCGCATCCAGCCGCAGATCAGCCATCCCGGCCCCGAGTCCATGACCGATCCGGTGGGCCCCTCGGTCAACGTGAACGCGGGCACCGGCTGGCCGAGCCGCGTGATGGACACAGACGAGATCGCGCGTGTCACCACGCTCTACGGTGATGCCGCCTGCCGTGCGCAGCGGGCCGGTTACGACGGCATGGAACTCCATGCCGCGCACGCCTACATGCTGCTCGGCTCCTTTCTCAGCCCCACCCGCAACCGCCGCGAGGACGCCTACACCGGCGCGACGGTCGAAGGGCGCACCCGCTTCCTGCTCGAGGTTATCCGCCACATCCGTGAGCGCGTGGGCCCGGCGTTCCCGATCACGCTGCGCATCTCGGGCAACGAGGACGCCTGGGACGGTCGCGAACTGCAGGACACGCAGCTGATCGCCCCGCTGCTGGTCGAGGCCGGCGTGAGCGCCATACAGGTGAGCGGTGGTGTCTCGCACGACAAGATCGTCGGCCAGATCGTGTGCGGCCCCGGCTACCGCGACGGCTACAACGTGGCGGTGGCGCGTGCCATCCGGCGGGTGGTCGATGTACCCGTGATGGTGGTGGGGCGCATCCATGATCCCGATCAGGCCGAGCGCATCCTTGCCGAGGGCAGCGCGGATCTGGTGGTGATGGCGCGGCCTCTGCTCGCCGATCCCGAGTTGCCCAACAAGCTGCGTGCCGGGAACGTGGGGGGCATACGCCGCTGCCTCAGTTGCCAGAACTGCATCGATTCGATGCTGATCGCGCCCTTCGATGCGAACATGAACTGCGCCGTGAACGCGCAGGTGGGGCGGGAAGCGGAACTGGCGATCACGCCCGCCGTGAGCCCGCGCCGCGTGCTGGTGGCAGGTGGTGGCACAGCCGGCCTGGAGGCGGCACGCGTGGCGGCCTTGCGTGGGCACCGTGTGGTGTTGGCCGAGCGCGCGCAGCGCCTCGGCGGATCGTTGTTCTACGCATCGACGGTGCACGCTGACAACCAGCGCCTGCTCGATTTTCTGCTGTCCGAGGTGAAGCGTCTCGGCGTGGATGTCCGGCTCGGGCAGCCCGTGGATGAAGCGCTGGTGCAGCGCGAGAAGCCCGATGCCGTGATCGTCTGCACGGGCGCCCGCGTCGTGACGCCGGAGTTGCCGGGTGCCTCGGGGCCCCGTGTCTGGAGCGGTGCGCTGCTGCGCGAGTTCCTAGCCGGCACGCTGGCCCCCGAGGACGCCGCACGCCTGCCTGCGCTCTCGCGCTGGATCTCGGAGCACGCCGTGCCGCGGGTGCAGCCGTGGTTGCGGCCGGCACACCTGCGGCAGTTGAGCCGCGCGTGGATGCCGCTTGGCGGACGTGTGCTGGTGCTGGGTGCGGATCTCGCGGCGGTCGAACTGGCGGAGTTCCTTGCCAAGCGCGGCAGGCAGGTCACGCTTGCTGCCGCCGCCATGGGCTTCGCACCGGAGATCGGGCCCAAGCGCAGGCAGGAGCAGTTGCAGCGGCTCGATCGCCTGGGCGTCGAGGTGCTGGCGGGCATCACGCCACTTGCTTTGAGCGACACCGGTCTCAGGTTCCGTTACGCGGGCCGTGAAGCGGAGATCGCGGCCGATGCCGTGGTGCTGGCCGGTGAAGCGGTGGCCGACACCACGCTCGCCGACACGCTGCGTTCGCGCGGTGTGGAGGTGCACACTGCGGGCGATTGCACCGGGCTCGGATTGATCCGCAAGGCGGTGGAGGAGGGGATGCGTGCAGCCTGTTCGGTCTGAGACTGCGGGTGTGTGCTGTCGTCGCAGGGCACGCTCCCGCGCGTGGTTTGCGGGGACGCTTCTTGCACTTCTCGTGGGTTGCGGCACTGAAGTTCCGCCGCCTGATCGCACTGGCCCCGCAGGCGGCTGGGGGCACTGGGGTGGAGATCCCGGCGGCAGCCGTTTCTCGCCACTTGTCGAGATCACACCACAAAACGTCAAGGCTCTAGAGCCTGCATGGACTTACCACACCGGAGATGTCTCGCCCGGCACGGCGGAGCACGGCCCAACGGCCTTTCAGGCCACACCGCTTGTGGTCGGCGAGCGCATGTTCCTCTGCACGCCCTACAACCGCGTGATCGCGCTCGACGCCGAGACCGGGCGCGAGCTCTGGGTCCACGACCCGAAGGTCGACCTGCGCGGCGTGTACACGCCCGTCTGCCGCGGCGTCGCCTACTGGGAAGATCCCGTGCAGGACGGGGCCGCCTGCCGCAAGCGCATCCTGAGCGGCACCCTCGATGCGCGCCTGATCGCGCTCGATGCCGAGACG
>JBILEG010000035.1:0-13875 GCA_044352225.1 Pseudomonadales bacterium
GAGCCCAGGCAGGTCCGTGCCGTCGGAGTGATTGGAGCCGGCACCATGGGCGGCGGCATCGCGATGAACTTCCTCAATGCCCGGACTCCTGTCGTGCTCGTCGAGACGTCGCAAGCCGCTCTCGACAGTGGCTTGAAGAACATCCGTCGCAACTACGAGCGTTCGGCCCGCAAGGGCAAGCTCACGCAATCGGAGGTCGAAGAGCGGCTTGCGCTCGTGACGCCCTCCCTGGACCTCTCCGCGGTCGCTGGCTGCGACCTCGTGATCGAAGCGGTATTCGAGGACATGGCGCTAAAAAAGCGCGTATTCGCATCGCTGGACGCAGTTGCCAAGGAGGGGGCGATTCTGGCCACCAATACCAGCTTCCTGGATGTGAATGAAATCGCCGGCTCCGTGCGTCGGCCCGGCGATGTCATCGGGCTGCATTTTTTCAGCCCTGCAAACGTCATGCGGCTGCTCGAGGTCGTGCGTGGGAGCGCGACCAGCGATCAGGTGCTAACCACGGCGGTCGCGCAGGCTCGGGCTGTTGGCAAGGTTCCCGTGGTCGTCGGTGTCTGTCACGGCTTCGTCGCCAACCGGATGTACGCCGCGCTGCGCGAACAGGCCCTGATGTTGATCCAGGAGGGGGCAATGCCCTCGGATGTGGATCGGGTGCTCGAGGAGTTCGGGATGCCGATGGGCCCGTTCGCAATGAGCGATCTCGCCGGTCTGGACATCGGATGGTCTGCGCAGACGTCGCAGGGCGAGAAGTATCTGAAGCACCGGCTGTGCGAGCTGGGCCGGCGCGGTCAGAAGGCCGGCGCCGGTTATTACACCTACGATCCCGAGACGCGCGCAAGGTCTGTTGACAGCCAGGTGGAGGATCTCGTGCGCGAGTATGCAACCCGCTCCGGGCTCGAGCAGCGCTACATAAGCGACCGGGAGATACTCGAGCGGTGCATGTACACCCTGGTCAACCAGGGGGCCATGGTGCTCGAGGAGCGCGTCGCGCAACGTGCCAGTGACATCGATGTCATCTGGGTCAATGGCTACGGCTGGCCAGCATACAGGGGAGGGCCCATGTACTGGGCAGATCAGGTCGGTCTGTCTGCCATCGTCGATGGGTTGAAAGGCCATGCGTCCAGACTGGGAGCCAGCTGGGAGCTGGCGCCAGGGTTGCAGCGGCGCGCAACGGACGGCTCGCATTTCACACGCTGAACTGGCTGCACAGCGAGGGCGCGCCCTTACCGATTCCGGGAAGCTGTTGGCGGCTGACCCATACGGGATTCGCGTCAACTGGTCATCACGGGTTGACATGGAGATCGTCATCGGCGGCGCAGACAAGCGCCTCGGGATGCCTCGATTCGCCTATATGCGCGCCGCAGATCTGGAGTTGATCAAGGCATATATGGTCAATCGGGCCTGGGATGCTTATGAGTCGCAATAAGGCTGACACCGACGTTCGGCTGCAATTGACTTGCGGGTGATAGCGGCGGGCGGTGGTGAATTCCCTGAAGACGATGGAGCAAGCAATTGCCGATATCGGTCAGTTTCCGGTTCTGATGCAGCCACACTGAGTGCCACCGGGTGATTTTCATAAGCCTAAAAACATTCTGAGGATACGCGCCATGAACGAACCATCCCATAAAAAATCCCTCGCCGTTTCGCTACAGGCCGCAGCGCTCATCGCGTTGCTGCCTGCATCGCAGGCGGGTCATGCCCAATCCGAACGACTGGTTCTGGAAGAGATCACGGTGACGGCCCAACGACGTGAACAGAGTCTGCAGGATGTGGGTGTCTCTGCCACTGCCATCGGAGGTGAACGAATCCGCGATCTTGGCATCACTGATGCGATGGACATCGGGAGCTTTACGCCGGGCGTGCAGTTCGTGGCGACCTCCGGCGGCAATGTCTTTGCGTCGTTGAGCGTGCGCGGCGTCGCGCAATCCGACTTTTCCCTGAACCAGGAATCGCCCAATGCCATCTACGTGGACGAAGTCTATATCGCAAGCAGTGGCGCAGCAGCATTCGCGACCTATGACCTGGAGCGTATAGAAGTCTTGAGAGGACCGCAGGGAACCCTGTTCGGGCGCAACTCGACAGGTGGGTTGGCGCATTTCGTGTCGGCAAAGCCCAGCGCGGAAATGGACGGCTACGTCGAACTCGGCGCCGGCGAATTCGGACAGTACTGGTTCGAGGGTGCCGTCGGCGGTCCGATCTCGGATCGTGTGCGAGGAAGGGTCGCGGGACGCTGGGAGCAAGCGGATGGTTACTGGGAGAACCGCGAGCCTGGCGGCGACGACAGCTTCGAGACCGATGTGCGTGGAATGCGGGCCCACCTCGAGCTGGATGTGACTCAGGACTTGCTTGCGCGATTGTCCGTCAGCTATGACGAGCGTCCGAAGGCACGGGTCGGCACCTACAATGCCGCCAATTTTTACGTGGATGATACCGGGATGCCTGCGCCGCAGCCGGCAGACCTCGATGCATACGGTGCTGGTCCTGGCGCCAACGCGTTCGGTTACCGTTACGATTACGGCAAGGGGCCCAAGGGCGCCTTCGATGATGTCGGGTTTCTGGAGAACGACAACCTCCTCTCGACGTTCATGCTCCAATGGACGCGCGCAGACCTGACGGTCACCTCGCTGTCAAATTACACGAACTTCAATTTCGACTATCTCGACGAGTGCGACGGCTCACCGGTCGACTTCTGCCGCAGCGGCGGTCAGCAGGACCTGTCGCAGTGGTCGCAGGAGATCCATGTCACTGCTGACGCCGGCCCGCTGGTTTGGACTGCAGGTGTTTATTACCTCGATATTGATGTCGACACGACACAATCTTTCTTTTTCCCCCTGCTCAGCGGAAGCGACTTCGCCTTTGACGACTTCAACGTGGTCGATCAGGAGACCACCTCCTGGGCTGTGTTCGGTCAGGCCGAGTGGTCTTTTGCCGACGCATTCCGCCTTATCGCCGGTATCCGCTACACCAATGACGAGAAGACGATCGACTCCAAGGTCTATTTCAGGGAGCTCGGAAACGGCTATTCGGGCGGTACCGGTTCCACCGTCTTCGAGGACCCGCTGCTTGTGTACGATTTCAGCGAGGCCGGGGCGGGCGATCTCGCAAAACGGGAGGACGATCTCTGGTCCGGAAAGATCCAGCTCGAGTACAGCGCATCCGATAGCGCCCTGCTGTTCGCGGGTGTTTCCCGGGGTGTGAAGGGGTCTGGCTTCAATACCAACCTCGGTGCGGGACTCACGTTCGAGGAGACCGCGTTCTCCGACGAGTCGGTAATCGCCTACGAGATCGGAGGGAAGTTCGATCTGCGGGATGGCGCCCTTCGCGTCAATAGCTCGGTGTTCTACTACGACTACAGCGACTATCAGGGCTTCGCGTACAACGGTATCCAGGGTGTGGTCGGCAACTACGATGGCAGCATGTTCGGTGGCGAGATCGAGATGGAGAGCCGGTTGCCGTTCGACATGTTGCTGACTCTCGGTGTGGCTTACGTCGATTCAGAACTCGAGGACGTTCCGAACGCATATCTCGGCGTGGGAGACTCGGAAACGGCGATGGCTCCTAACTGGACGCTGAACGGCATGCTCCAGAAGCTCATCGAACTGGAATCGGGGCACGTGATGATGCAATGGACCTTCAGTCACGTCGATGATAACTACGCGTCGATCGAGAATAGCAGGGCAACAGCGGTTGAAGACTCCCTGGTCCACAACGCGAGCGTGACATGGGAGCTCCCCGACAATGGCATAACCATCAGGGCGTTCGTCAACAATTTCACGGATGAAGACCGCCAGACATTCCGTTACGACCTGATCTCCACGGCGGGCTACGTGGGCAACCAGTACGCGCCGCCTCGTTGGGCCGGCGTGTCCGTCCGCAAGGCTTTCTGATTTCCGGCACTTTGGGTCGTATCAGGGTGCGCCTGTGACCTCGGTGCAGTGAGCTTGTTCCAGGGGCATTGCCGCTACAGGTGTGCCCCTTTTTTCTGAAGTCGAGACTTTGCCGATCCCGGCTATTGCTGCGGCGTCCCATCTCTAAACTCCTCAATCCATGAGACGCGTGGGGGAATCGCCCGTGAAGGATTTTGGTGGCATTCGTTCTGGAATTTACCTGCTGGCTCTCCTGACTGTGCTGCAGGGTGTGCAGGCAAGGGCTGCTCCGCAATCCGGGAGTTCCGAGTGGCGCCTTATCGGCAATAACCGCTATGACCAGCACTACAGTCCGCTGGCGGCGGTCAGCGATGCGAACGTGGCGCAGCTCAAACTGGCCTGGTTTGCCGACATGCCGGTTCGCGACGGGTTGGTGGGTGTGCCTCTCGTCGCCGACGGGGTTGTGTACCAGAGCGGTCCGCTAGGCCTTGTGTTCGCGAATGACCTGCGGAGCGGAAAGCTGCTCTGGACATTTGATTCCGGACTCAAATTTCCGATGGGTGTGGTCCCCGCATGGGGGGCGCGATTGAGCCGCGGCCTGGCGATCTGGGAAGACAAGGTCATCCGCGCGACGGGGGACTGTCGTCTGATCGCGATCAACCGTGCTAGCGGTAAGAAAGTCTGGGAGTCGCAGGTCTGTGATGTCGAGCAGTACAAAACGATCACTGGGGCTCCGCGCGTTGGCGACGGCAAGGTGTTCATCGGAACGTCGGATGGCGACTCGGGAGTTGGCAGGTCCCATGTAAATGCGTTTGATGCCGAAACGGGTAAGCACCTGTGGCGCTTCTACACGGTTCCGGGCGACCCGGCGGACGGCTTCGAGTCCCCTGCCATGGAAATGGCGTCCAAGACCTGGGGCAAGGAATACTGGAAGTACATCGGCGGCGGTGGGGCTAATGCTTGGGAGGCGATGACCTACGATCCGCGTACCGGCCTGCTGATATTCGGGACCGATTCGGCACCAGTGTTGTCGCCGCTGGCACGCGGAGAAGGCGCCGGTGACGAGCTGTTTACAAACGCGGTCGTCGCTGTCGAGGCTGATACAGGCAAGTACGTCTGGCATTACTCCACCACACCCGGTGATGGCTGGAACTTCGCCGCCACCATGCCGTTTGTGCTTGCAGACTTGCCGATCGAAGGCAAGACGACAGCAGTTGTCATGACTGCACCCAAGAACGGATTCTTCTACGTTTTCGATGCTGCGACGGGTGCGTTGGTGAATCAGCCCAAGCCCATTACAACCGTCAACTGGGCCTCGCACATCGATATGAACACAGGGCGCCCTGTGATGCTGGATAAGGCGAAGTGGTGGGAGAAAGGCCCGGAGGGCGCTGTTGTCTATCCCTTCGGCATGGGGGCGCATAACTGGCAACCCATGGCGTTCAACCCGGATGCCGGGTTGGTGTTCATACCGGCTACCGATCTCGCCACATGGTATGCCTTCGATCCGGCTAAAGCCGATGCCATCGGTGGTGGGGTGGAGTTCGACAATTACTACAACCTCAGGAACGGTGGAGTCTACAAGGGCAAGCTGGTTGCGTGGGACCCCGTCAAGCAAGCCGCCAGATGGGAACGTGATATCGGCGCTCCTTACCAAGGAGGAACGCTCGCAACCGCCGGAAACCTTGTGTTCCAGGGCACGACCGAGGGGCAATTTGCCGCTTACCGGGCTGACACCGGTGAGCCCTTGTGGTCTTTCGAGGCGGGTGCCGGAATCCTTGGCGCTGCGAGTACGGTCGAAATCGATGGTCGACAACTGGTTCTTGTTGCCACGGGGTCAGGAACGACGTCGTCTGTCGGTTTTGCCCCGCTCCTGGGAGCCCTGACCGGTGGGCCCGCGCGCTTGCTGGCTTTCGCACTTGATGGCAATGCCGCATTGCCGCCGCCGGGGCCGCGCTGGGAGGGAACCGTGCCAAAGCCCGGAACCGACAGGCCCTCGCCCGAACTGGTGGCAGCGGGCAAGAATGCGTGGGACGCCGCGGGGTGTGCGTACTGCCATGGTATGGATGCCATCGGTGGTCCGGGTTCCGTGCCGGATCTGCGCAGGATCAGCGCCGAGAGGCTGGAACTGCTCCCGCAGATCCTGCGCGAGGGAATCCTGACCAGCACCGGCATGCCCGATTATCGCGAGCTTCTCACCGAACAGGATGTCCCCGCGATTCGTGCATACGTCGTCGAACAGGCGTGGCGTGGCTACCTGGGTGGCGAAGCCAACAAACAGTAACCCCTATCACCAAAACCAATTCTCGAGGACAAGAATTTGCGCAGCGTAGTCATAGTCGACAGTCTGAGAACCGGTCTGGCGAAGGCATTTCGGGGTACCTTCAACCTGACGCGACCGGATGATCTGGTGGCCCATTGCATCAATGGTCTTCTCGAGCGCAATCCAGGGGTCGATCCCGCCGAAGTGGATGATGTCATCGTTGGCTGTGCGCGGCAGACGGGCGAGCAGGGGCTCAACGTCGCACGGATGGCGGTCATGCTCTCTAGGCTCCCTGTCACGACATCCGGCGTTACGATCAGCCGGGCCTGTTCTTCCGGCCTCAACGCGATTGCATTCGCCGCCAACCAGGTGGCCAGTGGTTGTTCCGACATCGTTATCGCGGGTGGCGTGGAGTCGGTGTCCGCCAATGCACGCACGACGCCGGAAAAGTTCGACATGAACCCGATCCTGCTCGAGTCCACGCCCGATATCTTCATGGAGATGGGCAACACAGCAGAAGTGGTGGCGCGCCGGTACAACATCAGCCGCGAATACCAGGATGCCTACGCGCTGGAGAGCCAACGTCGCACCGCGGTGGCGCAGGGCGCGGGGCTGTTCGACGATGAAATCCACCCGATGAAAGTGAAGTGGCAGAAGGTCGTGGACAAACAGACCGGCGAAACCGCGATCGTCGATGGTCTGGTCGACCGCGATGAATGCAACCGCGCCGACACCACGCTCGAGGGGCTCGCCAAGCTGCCTCCCGCTTTCGAACAGGGCGGCACGGTCACGGCAGGCAACGCATCACAGCTGTCGGATGGCGCCTCGATGACCCTGGTGATGAGCGAGAAGCGCGCGGTCGAGCTGGGGCTGATGCCGCTGGCCTTCTACCGGGGATTCACCGTCGCCGGTTGCGAGCCCGACGAGATGGGCATTGGCCCGGTATTCGCTGTGCCCAAACTGCTCAAGGCGGCCGGGATCAGTGTCGCTGATCTCGATCTGGTCGAACTGAACGAAGCGTTTGCAAGCCAGTGTCTTTACTGTCGCGACGCGCTGGGCATCGATCCTGCGGTTTATAACGTCAACGGCGGCTCCATCTCCATCGGACACCCGTTTGGTATGACCGGTTCGCGAATGACGGGCCACATCATCCGGGAGCTGCGCCGGCGCAAGAAAAAGTTCGGGATGGTGAGCATGTGCATCGGTGGTGGCATGGGCGGTGCCGGATTGTTCGAGGCGATCCTGTAACAGCAGAAGCGCATTCGTCAGGCAGCGCGCGAAAGCAGATACAGGAGGCTGCAGTGGATGCCGCTAAGATCATGGTCGGAGGTGCTTCCGGTTACTGGGGTGACGCGACCCTTGCGACCGCGCGGCTGCTCGCCTCTGTCAGGCTCGATTACCTGGTCTACGACTACCTGGCAGAGATCACGATGTCGATCCTCGCGCGAGCGCGGGCCGCGGATGCGAACAAGGGGTACGCCGCGGATTTCGTCACCTCAGCGATAAAGCCGAATTTGCGGGAGATTGCCAGGCAGGGCGTCAAGGTGATCTCCAATGCCGGCGGATTGAACCCCGCAGGCTGCGCAGCGGCGTTGCGTGCGATCATCGCGGAGCAGGGCCTCTCGCTGAAAGTCGCGGTGATCGGTGGTGATGACCTGATGCAACGCGCAGCGGAGTTCTCCGGCACCCTGGAGATGTTTTCCGGTGAGTTGTTCCCCGCTCCGGACTCCATTGCGAGCATCAACGCCTACCTTGGCGCGTTCCCGATTGCGATGGCACTGGACCGCGGTGCGGACATCGTGATCACCGGGAGATGCGTGGACAGCGCGGTTACGCTTGGTGCATGCATTCACGCCTTTGGCTGGGGCCGCTCGGACTATGACAAGCTGGCGGGCGGCAGCCTTGCAGGTCATATCCTGGAGTGCGGGACCCAGGCCACGGGAGGAAACTTCACCGATTGGGAAGCCGTGGCTCTCGATCTGGACGAAGCGGGCTATCCGGTCGCCGAGATCTACGGTGATGGCCATTTCGTGGTAACCAAACCCCCGGGTACCGCAGGTCTGGTGTCGGTCGGTACGATCGCCGAGCAGATGCTCTACGAGATTGGCGATCCGCAAGACTACATCCTGCCCGATGTGGTCTGTGATTTCTCCCAGGTCAGGATCGAGCAGGTCGGGACGGACCGTGTCTGTGTAACGGGCGCCCGCGGGCGAGGCGCGCCGGACAGTTACAAGCTGAGCGTCACCTGGTCGGACGGATTTCGTGCCGGGCAGATCTGGACCATGTACGGTCGCGACGCGGCGAGGAAGGCCGATTTTTTCGCACGCTCCGTCATCCGGCGCACGGACAGTGAACTGCAAGCGAAGGGCCTCGCGACGCTGTCCGAGACCTGCGTCGAGATCATAGGTGCCGACTCGCAGTTCGGAGCGAAGGGAGTGGATCCGGATGCGCGTGAAGTGGACCTGAAAATTGCTGCCAGACATCCCGATGCAGCCGGCATCAACGTGTTCATCAAGGAAATGACGGGTATGGCCCTGACGGCTCCGCCCGGTCTGACCGGTTTTGCCGGCGCCCGGGCCAAACCTTCCCCGGTGGTCCGTCTGCACTCTATGACTTTGCACAAGAGTGCCGTGAAGATTCATTTGGAACTGGAGGACGCATTCCTGGATGTCGATCAGCCGATGGGCGGGCATGTTGCTCCTGTTTCGCCCCACAGTCCGCCCACGGTGGTCGGTGATATGACAATCGAGCTTCCGCTGGAGTCCCTCGCTTTCGTCCGCAGCGGCGACAAGGGTAACAAGTCCAATATCGGGGTGGCGCCGCGCGATCCGGCGTTCGCCCCGTTCATCGGCGCCGCGCTGACCGCGGAGCGTGTCGCACACTGTTTCGCCCATTTCCTTGGCGAACGCGGTGTGGTTGAGCGCTTCTATCTTCCCGGAACGCAGGCTTTCAACTTCGTTTTGCACGACGCGCTTGGCGGTGGTGGCATTGCCAGCCTGCGCTCGGATCCCCAGGGCAAGGGCTACTCGCAGATCCTGCTTGCCGAGATGATTCCCGTGACGCCGGCCGTCGCCGCCCGCCACACACTAAAGCAGTTGCCCCATCACGCATCCGCCTTGCCAGGCGCCGGCGTTACCGCAGGAGACGAGTTTTTATGAGCATCAGATTTGACGGCCAGGTTGCAATCGTGACCGGAGCAGGCAATGGTCTTGGCCGTGCCCACGCATTGGCATTGGCATCCCGCGGAGCCAGGGTGCTGGTCAACGACCTGGGCAGTGACGCGGATGGTATGGGTGAATCTTCCGAGGCCGCCCGAAGCGTGGTGGCCCTTATCGAGGAACGTGGCGGGGAGGCCATCGCGAACGGCGCTGACGTCTCCCGATTTGACCACGTCGAGGCCATGGTGCGACAGGCGCTCGACAAGTGGGGACGTATCGATGTGCTGGTCAACAACGCAGGCATATTGCGCGATCGATCCTTCTCGAAGATGGAACTCGCGGACTTCGGTCTGGTGTGCGACGTGCACATGATGGGATCGGTCAACTGTACCAAGGCGGTCTGGGAAACCATGCGACGGCAGGAATACGGACGCATCGTCATGACGACATCGAGCAGCGGCCTGTACGGCAACTTCGGCCAGTCAAACTACGGTGCGGCCAAGATGGCAGTACTGGGTTTGATGAACACCCTTGTCATCGAGGGCGAAAAGGCCAATATCCGCATCAACGCGCTAGCGCCCGGGGCGGCGACCCGCATGACCGAAGGCTTGCTCGACGACGAGCTCAAGCAACTCCTGCGCGTCGAACCGGTTGCCGAGGCCATGGTCGCGCTGTGCCACGCCGACGCGCCCAACCGCTGCATCCTCAACGCCCAGGCCGGTAGCTACTCAATCACGCGTCTGGTGGAGAGCCAGGGCCTGTGTCTGCCCGTTGAGGAGCAGACCGCCGAGCAGATCGCGGTCAACTGGTCGCGTATTGCCGACACCAGTGCCGAACAGGCAATGGCGAGTGGAACTGAGCACCTCAAGAAGATGTTGACGATGGCGGCAACGGGATTGCGTATTGGGTGATGGCCGATATCAGGACCTGTCGTTGCACAAGTCACAGTGATCCGCGACGTAGGCGTGAATCCGCGACTGTTGGGGATGCGTCGGTTGATTTCGGCAGCCGAGCGCTGGGCCGGTCGAAGGAATTGCGTTCACACTAGCGCATGCACCGTGATGCCCGTCCGGGAGCGGCGGCGGCAGTTTGAACGATCGCCGATACTCCCGAGCAAGCGGCGCATCTCCGCATGCGCGCGGAGTTGATGCAGCAGACAGGGGAAATCATCGCCAAAGAGGGCTGGAAGCAGGGAGAAGCCGCGCAGCGTTGCGGTGTGACGCAGCTGCGAATCAACGATCTGCTCCGTAGACGTGTGTCTCGTTTCCGCTGCTTCACGATTAAGCGGCCGTCTTCACTCCTCAATCGCAGCGTAAGCAAGGCTCTGGATCTGCGGCCTGATGGGGTAACTCCCGGAGGGCATCAGTTGCGTCATGAATATCCCGATCAGATCCTCCACCGGATCGACCCAGAAGTAGGTCGAGGCCATGCCTCCCCACGAATACGTGCCCGCGCCTGCGGCACTGAGTGAGGCCACGCCGTCCAGCATGATCGAGAAGCCGAGTCCGAAACCCGCGCCGCGGGTCTGTGTCTCGGTGAACAGCGAATCCCCCATGTGCTCGAGACTCTGGTTGCCGGGCAAGTGGTTGCGCAGCATCAGCCGCACCGTGGTGGGTGAGAGCAGCCGCACGCCGTTCAGCGCACCGCCGCTCGCGAGCATGCGGCAGAAGCGCAGGTAATCATCAACGGTCGATACCAGCCCTCCGCCGCCGGAGAGATAGCTCTGCGCGCCGCGGTAACTGCTGTCCTGCACGCCGTCCTGACGGCGTATCGCGCCGCCACCGAAAGGCTTTTCGTAGCAGGTCGCGAGCCGCGACAGGCGGTCATCGCTGACCGAGAACGCGGTGTCGCGCATACCGAGCGGCCCGAAGATACGTTCCTCGAGGAATCGGTCCAGCGGCTGCCCGGACACGACCTCGATAAGTCTGCCCACCACATCGGTGGCCACCGAATAATTCCAGCGCTCGCCGGGCGAGAAGAGCAGCGGCAATTCCGCGAGCGCTTCAACGAATTCCGCCAGTGTGCCGCCACGCGCATTCCACTGGCCCAGTCCGCGCTTGCGGTAGAGCGCATCCACCGGGTGCTGGTGCATGAAGCCATAGGTAAGACCTGCGGTGTGCGTGAGCAGGTCGTGCACCCGAACGGGTCGCGCGGGCTTGCGCGTGCGGTAGGTGTCGGCATCGCCGCCGTCGAAGACCCCGAGGTGTTCGAAGCAGGGGATGTAACGGCTCACCTCGTGTTCGAGCCGGATCAGTCCCTCCTCGCAAAGCATCATCAGTGCCACCGAGGTGATGGGCTTGGTCATCGAGTAGATGCGGTAGATCGTGTCCGGCGTGATCGCCTCCTGCGTGTCCCAGTCCTTCACGCCCTGCTCGCTGCGGAATACCACCTGCCCGCGGCGCGCCAGCAGCAAGGCGTATCCTGGGATGCGTCCTTTCTCGAGGTAATTCCCAAGGAAAGGCGTGATCCTCGCGAGGCGTTCGCTGCTCATGCCGCAGGCTTCGGGCGTGACGGGGTCGGTGTTCATAGGGGGCTCGCTGCGGGTACCTGTGTCGGATTATGGTGAGCGCACAGGGCGCTGCACAGAAGGGTCGCTGGCTATAATCGCGCTGCCCGTCTTTCCCCGGAGCCTTTTCCATGCCGCGCAGCACCTGCGATCTCTGCGACGATTTTCCTGACGACGTACACGTTGCCGATCCCCTGTTCCGTGATTTCGGTGCACGTGCGCAGTTCGGCGGCAGGATCGTCACCATCAAGTGCCACGAGGACAACTCCCGCGTGCGTGATCTCGTCGCCGAGGACGGCCGTGGCGCAGTGCTGGTGATCGACGGTGGCGGTTCGTTGCGGCGCGCCTTGCTGGGCGATCAGCTCGCCGCCAAGGCGGTGGCGAATGGCTGGGAAGGCATTCTGATCTTCGGTTCGGTGCGCGATGTCGAAGCGCTCTGCACCATGGACATCGGGGTCAAGGCTCTGGGCGCAATCCCGATCAAGACCGACAAGAAAGGCCTGGGTGAACGCGATCTTCCCGTGCGTTTCGCCGGCGTCGATTTCCTGCCGGGGCAGTTCCTGTATGCGGATGGCAACGGCGTCATCGTGAGCGCGCGCGAGTTGTCCGCCGGTGCCTGAGCACACTGCCGGTCAACTGCCGGGTGACTTTTCCGCGCGCCGATTCCTGCGCGAGTACTGGCAGCGCAAACCGCTCTTGCTGCGCGGCGCGTTGCGGGGGCTGGAAGATCTGCTGCCTGCCGACGAACTTGCAGGCCTGGCACTCGAACCCGAGGTGGAATCGCGCATCGTGCTCGAGAAGGGCCGCAAGCCGTGGGAGCTGCGGCGTGGCCCGTTCTCGGAAGACGACTTCGCGCGCTTGCCCAAATCCCGCTGGACGCTGCTGGTGCAGGCAGTCGATCAGTGGATCCCGGAGGCGGCCGCCGTGCGTGCGCGATTCGGCTTCCTGCCCGGCTGGCGCTTCGACGACATCATGGTGAGCTACGCCACCGACGGCGGCGGCGTGGGCCCGCACTTCGATTACTACGATGTATTCCTGATCCAGGCGAGCGGGCGGCGGCGCTGGCGCATCGGCCAGCATTGCGACGCGGAGACGCCTCTGCGCAACGACGCCGAGCTGCGCATCCTCCAGCGCTTCGACACGCAGGAAGAATACGTTCTCGAACCGGGCGACATGCTCTATGTGCCACCGGGTGTCGCGCACTGGGGCATCGCCGAGGGCGAGTGCATGACCTGGTCGGTGGGTTTCAGGGCGCCCTCGCATGCCGAGATCGTGCAGGAGATCGCGGCGCAGGTGGCTGAGCAGATTCCGGAGCACCGCAGGTTCGGCGATGCGGGCCGCAGCTACCCTGCGGACGGCCGCATTCCCGCACATGCCATCGCGGAAGTGCGTCGCGCGCTCGATGCCTTGCGCGGTGCCGACGACGCCCTGCTCGCAGACTGGCTGGGGCGTTACATGAGCGCGCGCAAGTACCCGGAACTCGAGATCGCGCCACGACGCGCTCCCGCCGGTGGCGTGCGCGCGATCGTGTCGGCAGGGCGTGGCGTGGAGCGCCACCCGGCCTCACGCTTTGCGTGGGTGGAGGGCGATCCGGCGAGCCTGTATGTCGATGGTGAGTGCCTGCCGTGCCCCGCGGCGCTGGCCGCGTTGCTGTGCTCGGGTGCCGTGCTGGACGCGGCTGTCCTGCGGCCCTGGCTGCGCGCCAGGGCCTCCCGCCTCGTGCTCGATACGCTGCTCGTACGAGGGGCGCTTCAGCGCGCCTGAGCGGCTTTGGGCCAGCGCAGTTCTTCCACCGTTGCCACGCCGCCGCCGGGTCGCCGTGTGTCGCTCGCGCCCAGCATGTAGCCGTCGCGGAACAGGATCGACTGCGCGTTGCCGAGCAGCAACTCGCCCTCGGTCGGGTGCTGGCCCCTGTCTTTGAGCAGGTGCACGGTATCGGTGCTGATGCCCGGTTCGAGATGGAGTTCGTCGGGGAGCCACTGGTGATGCACGCGCGGTTGCGCAGTGGCATCGGCGATGTTCATCCCGAACACGGTGCTGTTCAGGATGATCTGCAACACCACCGTGATGATCCGTGAACCG
>JBILEG010000343.1:0-4184 GCA_044352225.1 Pseudomonadales bacterium
GGGCATGGCCCGCTCCTACGTGGAGCGCGGGTGTGGCCCGCTCCTGCGGGTGTTCATGGTGGTAGGAGCGGGCCATGCCCGCGACCGCGGTGGATCAACCGGACACGAGATTCTCGCTGCGCATGCGCCGGATCAGTTCCTTCACGAGTTCGAATATGGCGCCCGCCTCAGGCTGCTCGACGTCCGGGCAGGCGAGCATGGTGCCCACGTGCTTGTCCTTGTGCGTGATGGTCCATGTGCGCAACTCCGTGCCGTCGGGTGCGAGCAGGCTCGCTTGCAGTGAATGGATCACGGGGCAGGACCACGGCGTGATGCTGCCCAGCAGCACCGCTGCGAGGCCGCCTATGGCAGCACCGTCGCGGTTGCTCATCTGGCCGCTCCGGTCGACTTGTGCCGAGAACCAAAGCCGCAGGTTCCGGTGTGGCTCGGCCGTGCGTGGATCGCCTTCGAGAACCATCGCGATCCCGGGCGCCGCCTTCTCGAAGCCCTTGCGGACGCTCTCCCGCTGCGATTGGCGCACGGTCAGCACCAGCAACCCGGGTGTTGCCGCGGAGGCGGCGGGCGTTGGTGCGGGGGCAGAGGCTCCGGCGCGCGCGGCCGCGATGCCGCTTGCGGTTGTCTGCGTGCCTGCGCTTGCGGAGGCCGGGGATTCCGTTGCCGCGCCGGTGAAGCGGAAGCTTCTGAAGAATGCCTCCCGTGTGTCAGCCAGATTCGCATCCTGCACGCCGGGCGGCGCGCGCTCCGAAAAGGCGATCTGCACGATGAACTTCGTGGCCGCGGGCATCAGGCAGGTATAGCCCCAGGTTTCCATGACCAGCATGTGCTTGCGCGTGGCCGGCGTGTGGTCTTCCACTTTTTCCGAGGTGCGGGCGCAGTAACCGAAGCGCGAGTCGGTGACGGCATCGTCCGAGAGCAGGACGAAGCGTGATTTGTCACCCTGCGCCTGTGTGTTCTCCATGTTCGCCTTGACGTAGCGCGTGAAGACCTCACGGTCCGTCGCATAGGCGGGGTAGCCCACCAGAGCCGGGTCGAAGCCTGTAGACCGCGTCACCACAGCAACCTGGGTGTGTTCAGGCGATTCGAGCATGCGGCTCATGACCACACCGTCTGCTCCGCGCGCGATCGTCCATCCGGGGCCGGGTGGCGCGGCAAAGGAAAAGCCGTCGTACTCGATCCTGCCGGTGGGTGCCGGTTCGGTGGGCGGGCCGTAGCTGCTGCAGGCCTGAAGCAGTGCCGCGATAGCCGTTGCGGCCAACAGTGGCCACACAACAGCAGTCGTTCGCGATGCGTTGGCGGTGTCGCGCGTGGGTGTCACGGTGATGCAGGCCTCGGTTTCGGGTCACTCACTCTGGGCGCCGCCGACGTTCAGCGGCTTGACCCTGATCAACACAGGACACCGCATAGGTGTAGGCACTGACCACCCCGGTTGCCTCGGGTATAGTCGCTCTTGCCCCCTCGCCAAGGAGAAGCACGTGCGGGAACGTCTGCTGGCTGCCGTGTTGCTCTGTGTCGGAGCTGTTCAATCCATGGCGGGTTCTGTCGCAGCAGGCGTCGATGCCGCGCGCATCGCGCGCGAGGGGCCCTCCGGGGCAAACTGGTTCCTGCACGGCGGCAATGCCGACGGCGCGCACTTCAGCCCGCTCACGGCGATCGATGCCGGCAATGTCGGCCGGCTCGGGCTCGACTGGTCTGTTGACCTTCCAGCGCCGGACGGTATCGCCGCCACACCACTGGTGGTCGATGGCGTGATCTACCTCTCGGGTGCGCACTCGGTGGTCTGGGCCATCGATGCCTCGAGCGGTCGCCAGCTCTGGAGCTTCGACCCCGGCAAGACCGTGACGCCCGCCAACACCTGGACCTCCAGGGTCAACCGCGGCGTGGCGCTGTGGGCTGATCTGGTGCTTGTGACGGTGTCGGACTGCCGGCTGATCGCGTTGGAGCGCGCCACCGGCAAGCAGCGCTGGTCGGCGCAGACCTGCGACCCGCAGAGCGGCTACAGCATCACCGATGCACCCTACGTGGGCGGCGGCAAGGTCTTCGTGGGCAATGCGGGCTCCGAGAGCGGGCAGCGCAATCGCGGCCACGTGAGCGCCTGGGATGCGGCGACAGGGCGGTTCCTGTGGCGCTTCTACACCGTGCCCAGCCACATCTCCTCAGAGAACACTTCGGCTGCCATGCAGATGGCGGCAAAGAGCTGGAGCGGCACCGCGCTGGAAACCCACGGGGGCGGTGGCAGCAACTGGAACGGGATGAGCTACGACCCGGAGACCGACCGGCTCTACTTCGGCACGGCAGGCGCCGTGCCCTACCTGTACTCGCAGCGCAGCCCCGCGGGCGGCGACAACCTGTTCACGTCCTCGGTGATGGCGCTCGATGCAGCGACCGGCGAGTACGTCTGGCACTACCAGACCGTCCCGCAGGACAGCTGGGAATACAACGCCACCATGAACATCGTGCTCGCCGAACTTCCTCTCGGCGGCAAGCCCACCAAGGCGCTGATGATCGCGC
Organism: Pseudomonadales bacterium; assembly: GCA_044352225.1. GTDB lineage: Bacteria > Pseudomonadota > Gammaproteobacteria > Pseudomonadales > UBA5518 > UBA5518. The sequence continues at coordinate 2,509 of JBILEG010000343.1, forward strand.
CCAAGAACGGGTTTTTCTATGTGCTCGACCGCGCCACCGGCAAGCTGATCTCGGCCGAGCACTACGTGAAGGTCAACTGGGCCACGCACATCGATCTGCAGACCGGGCGCCCGGTGCTCGATCCGGCGGCGATGTACTGGAACTACCCGTCTGGCTCGCGCGTGGAGATCTGGCCCAACGAGTGGGGCGCGCACGGGCCGCATCCCATGGCCTGGAGCCCGCGCACGGGGCTCGCGTACATACCGGCTGCCGACGTGCCCTCCATCGTCACCTGGAACGGCCCCGAGGATGTCGGCGACACCATGGAGGTGCCCGAGACGGTCGATGGCAAGCCGCATGCCCCGGGAAAGCTGGTCGCATGGGATCCGCTCACGCAACGCCCGCGCTGGGTCGTGGAGCAGACCGTGGCCTACAACGGCGGTGTGCTCGCCACGGCGGGCAATCTGGTGTTCCAGGGTGGCGGAGACGGCACCTTCAGCGCCTACAAGGCCGACGACGGCAAGCGCCTGTGGCACGTTGCCACCGGCTCTGCCATTTCTGCCGCGCCCGTGAGTTACACGATCGGCGGCGAGCAGCGCGTGCTGGTGCCGGTGGGTGCAGGCGGCGCCATGCAATTCAGCTATCCCTCGCTGCACACGGGCAGTGCGACCAGCGGCCGCACGCGGCTGATGTCGTTCTCCCTGTCGGGCCGGCAACCCATGCCGGCAGACGTTGTCGTCGAAACGCCGCTCCCCGCATTGCCCCCACAGACCGACAGCCCGGGAACCATCGCGAAGGGCGCAGCTCTCTTCGAGGCCGCGCACTGTTCAGGTTGCCACGGCAAGGCTGCGGTGGCTCGCCGCGGCGGTACGGTGCCGGATCTGCGCCACATCAGCTCGGAAACCTACCAGCAGTGGGACGGCATCGTGGTCGGTGGCGCACGCGCCGCGCGCGGCATGCCGGCTGCCGAAGGTCTCACGCTCGAGCAGTCGGCCGCGATACGGGCATGGGTGTTGTCCCGTGCAATCGACTTGCGCCGCGAACAAGGTTCCCCCGGACATGAGTGATTTCCGCAGCGATACCGTCACGCGGCCCACGGCGGAGATGCGCCGCGCCATGGCCGATGCCGAGGTGGGCGACGACGTCTACGGCGATGACCCCTCGGTCAACGCCTTGCAAGCGTGCGCAGCACAAAGGCTCGGTTTCGAGGCCGCGCTTTTCCTGCCGAGCGGCACGCAGGCGAACCTCGCCGGATTGATGGGGCATTGCGGGCGCGGCGACGAGGCCATCGTTGGCCAGTTCTGGCACACCTACCGCTGGGAGGCGGGCGGCATGGCGGTGCTCGGCAGCATCCAGCCGCAGCCCCTGCCGCACCAGCCGGATGGCACGCTCGCGCTGGAAGACATCCGCGGCGCCATCAAGCCCGATGATCCGCACCTCACGCGCACGCGGCTGGTGGTGATGGAGAACACCCACGGTGGTCGCGTCTTGCCGCTTGCTTACTTGCAGTCGGTGCGTGCACTGGCGGAGGCACACGGACTCGCAACCCACCTCGATGGCGCACGCCTGTTCAACGCGGCGGTTGGCGAGGCGCAATCCGCAGGCAGCACCGTGTGGGATGCTGCCCGCGCCATCTGCGCCTGTTTCGATTCTGTGTCGGTGTGTCTCAGCAAGGGGCTCGGCGCGCCGGTCGGTTC
>JBILEG010000036.1:0-13853 GCA_044352225.1 Pseudomonadales bacterium
ACACCCGCACGCAGCACCGAAGAACACAGACCGAGCGTGCCCGCGGCCAGTAGCCAGGCCATCACGCCCGATGCGGCCGCGTACTCCTTGCCCACCAGCAGTTCGAGCAGCGTGGCGCCGTGGGTCAGCATCACCACCACCAGCAAAAGCCCGCAGCCAGCGGCGGCTGCCATGGTGGTGCCGAGGATGCGGTAAAAGCCCGGCTCACCGCGGCTCCAGACGCGCGTCAGGTCGGGCAGCAACACCTGCCGCAGCAGCAGCGCCGGGGTGCTGAGCACCTTGGACACGCCGGTGGCGATGCGGAAGAGGCCTGCTGCCTGTGGCCCCAGCAACATACCGACCAGCAGGTTCGAGAGCTGTTTGGGCACGAGATCGAGATTGCTCTGCCAATACACCACGTGCGTGAACGTCGTGATGCCCGGGAACTCCTGCTGCCAGTCACCCAGCGAGATGTTCCGCAGCTTCGCCTGCGGCATGCGGCGGCGCAGTTCGCCGTGCGCGCGCACCAGCAGGTAGATGCGGTCACAGACGGTTGCCAGCCCCCAGATCGCGCAGAAGCCCGGCATGCCCCAGCCCTGCAGCGCGGCCACGGCGGCACCGGCGCACAGGACGATCGGCGAGACGGCCATCTGCGTGCCCAGCAGATCGAAGCGGTTGAAGAGGCGCAGTACACCCTTGCTGGCGCCGGTCAGGTCCACCAGCAGCACCATGCTGTAGATCTGCGCGATCTGCACGAAATCCGCATCCCACTCGAGGAACCCGCCCACGGTTCCGGCCAGCGCACAGGCAAGGACCGCCGAGCCCAGGGCCGTGAGGGCATCCACGATCAAGCCGAGCTTCAGCAAGCGCAGCAACTGAGCCTGGTCGCCCCGATCAAGCGCCGGCACCCCATAGCGGATGATCGATTCGAAAGGCTTGAAGTTGAACAGCCCGCTCCAGACCAGCACGTAGCTCTGCAGCATCACCACCAGGCCGAACTCGGCCACGGAGAGGGTTCTGGCGGTGAGAAGCGTGGCTCCCAGCAGGAGCAGCGAGGAGAAGGCCTTGCCCGTCAGCAGGCGACGCAGGTTGCGCCTGACGTTGCCGAATACATCCCGGCCATGGCGGGTCTCCACGGGCCGGATGTCTTGCGGTGAGGTGTCAGTGCCCTCCACACGCGCTGCCTGGATCTGCGTGCAGGCGGCATAACGCACCGCTGCACCGGGTGCATCGGTCAGGCATCGATGCCCGGCTTGCCAACATGCGTGTTTCCACTCCGGTGTTCGGGCGCTGCCGCCGGCAGCGCGCGGGCCGAGTATAGGGGCGCGGCGCTTGCAGCGGCAAAGACGGCGGGGCACGGCAGCAGCGTCTGGCCGCACGCCGCTCGCCGCAGGATCCGCCCGGTCACTGCCTATACTGTGGCTCCCTGCGGCCCTGACGCACACCCCGATGCACCGGCTCCTCCGCCACTCGCTGGCTGCCGCATGGCTCGCCGCCGCAAGCTGCGTCGTCGCAGCAGCGCCTGCTGATCCTCCGCAAGGCTGGTCGCGCCTGCGCTTCGAGCATCAGGGCCTCGCACTCGATGCCTCGCTGGATCTCGCGCGGGATTCGCTCGCTGCCGCGGCCTTTCCCGCAGACGATTCAGCGCCGCCCGGCGCTCTTCGCCCCGCGAACGGAACAGTGGGCAGACTGGTGGCGCGCAGCGACTTCCGGGTGCCGCCACTCTTCGCGCGTCAGCGCAGTTCGGTGTTGTGGTTCGAGCCATCGAACCACGCGGCCCTGATCGGCACCCGCGAGACCACCGGGATGGGGGCCGGCTACCGGATCTCGCACTACACAGCCAGTGGCGTGGATGTGGCGAAGGCGAGCCCGGCCACGCGTGCCGAGCGCGCGCGCGCACCCGTAACCTGGACGGCGATAGCGCGGTCCTTCGCGCAGTACGGTGAAGCCGTGCGCCTCTGCCAGGTGGTGTCCGAGCCGCTCATGCTCCTGCTGCTCGATCCTGCCCGGTTGCCGGAGGCTTTCTGCGTGACGAGCAAGAAGGTGCTGCTGCGGGCAGTGTTCTCCGAGCCCGTGGAAGAAGACATCAGCGAGGAGGTGCGTGTGCACCACGCCGATGGCAGTGCTCTGCCTGCGCGCTACACGCGGGTGCGCCGCTATTTTCTGCAGCTCGTACCCGTGGACGGCGACCAGCACGCAGACGGCAGCGAGGCCTTCCTCGGGCTGCAGGGCAAGATAGAGATCCACGTTGACGCACGCACGGCAACACCGCTTCGCCTGCGCGGCACGGCGAGCCTGTTGGGCCGGGTGGATTTCCGGCTCCGCGAGATCTGGCCCGCCAACCACTAGCCACCGCGTCCGGAGCGCGGCTTGCCCGGTCCCGCAGATCGCCTAGAATCGCGGCGTTTCCGTCCAACGCGCCGTTCCCAGGAGCCTTTCCCGTGACCAAAGCCGCCCTCGTCACCGGCGCCGCTCAAGGCGTCGGGCTTGCCACTGCCACCTTGCTCGCCGAACGTGGCTACGCCGTGCTCCTCACGGACGTGCAGCCGCTCGATGCGACGGTGGCGCGCATGCGCTCCGCCGGGCATGCGGTCGACGGTCTGAGCGGTGATGTGTCATCCGAGTCCTTCGCGCAGGAGCTCGCTGCGCATGTAGCGGCCGTGCACGGCGCGCTCGACGTGATCGTGAACAACGCCGGGATCAGTTGCATCGTGCCGGCGGAAGACACCACCGTGGCGCAGTGGCAGCGGGTGATGGACGTGAATCTGCTCGGGCCTTTCCTGCTCTGCAAGCACCTGGGCGCACAGATGCTCGCGCGTGGCCGCGGCAGCATCGTGAACATCGCTTCCATCGCGGGTCTGCGTGGCGTGAGCCACCGCGCCGCCTACAACGCCTCCAAGCACGGTCTGATCGGCCTCACACACACGTTGGCGGCGGAGTGGGGCGGGCGCGGCGTGCGCGTGAACGCGATCTGCCCGGGCTGGATCAAAACCGAGATGGACGAAGCCGATCAGGGCCCCGGCAATTACAGCGACGACGACATCAAGAACCGCGTGCCGATGGCGCGTTTCGCGAGCCCGCGCGATGTCTCCGAGGCCGTGGCGTTCCTTGCGGATGCGGGGCTGAGTGGTTTCGTGAACGGTGTCAGCCTCCCTGTGGATGGCGGGTGGCTGGCGGATGCGAGTTGGGAGACACTGAGGTTGAGGACCCGCATCACCTGAGCGGGCAGAGCGGCCCGGAGGAGAGCACCCATGCGCGCGCTGATGTTCGAAGGCCCCGGCCGCCTGCGCTGGCAGGAGATTCCCGATGCGCGACTGCAGGATGACAGGGACGTTCTGGTGCGCCCGCTGGCGGTTGCCCGCTGTGATCTCGATCCCGCGATTGCCCTCGGCCTCTACCCCATGCCAGCGCCCTTCGTGATGGGCCACGAAATGGTGGGCGAGGTGGTGGCATGCGGGGATTCCGCAGGCTGGCAGCCCGGCGACAGGGTGATCGTGCCCTTCCAGATCAGTTGCGGAGCCTGCGTGATGTGCCTTCGCGGCTGCTCCAACGCCTGTGAGGCCGTGCCGCCCGGATCGGCGTTCGGGCTCGGTCCGCACGGCGGGATCGATTTTGGCGGCGCCCTCACCGATCTGGTGCGCGTGCCGTGGGCCGACCACCTCCTGTTGCCCTTGCCGCCGGGTCTGGACCCGGTGCTTGCCTGCGGGATTCCCGACAACATCGCGGACGGCTACCGCTGTGTCGCGGGCCCGCTCCGGCAGTGGCCGGGCGCGCCGGTGCTGGTGATAGGCGGCCTCGCCCCATCCGTGGGTCTCTATGCGGTCTGCGCTGCGCTGGCGCTGGGTGCGGCACGTGTGGTCTATGTGGACATCGATGCCGCACGGGTCAGCCTGGCGCGCGAGATGGGCGCTGAGTCGCATCTGGTGCCGCTTGCCGACATCGGCGATTTCACGATCGGCGAGCGTTTTGCGATAACTGTCGATGCACACGTGCTCGACGCCGGGCGAACACTCGCGCTGAAGAGCACTGCCCCCTGCGGTATCTGCACCAGCGTCTCGGGCGGGGCGGCTGCGAGTGCGGCCTTGCCCCTGCGGGACATGTACCTGAAGGGCATCACCTACGAGGTGGGTCGCGTGCATGCGCGCGCCACCGCCCCGGAGGTACTAGAGCTCGTCGTCTCCGGTGTACTCGATCCTTCGCGCGTCGCGCCACGGATCGTGTCTTTCGACGAGGCAGCTGATGCCATGTTGGCGCCGGATCCCAAGATCGTTTTCGTACCCTGAGAAACCTGCTCATGCCAAGTTCCCGCCCTGGTGATGCCGGACGCCGCGTGCGCGTGGCGGGCCTGCTGTGTGGCTTGCTACTCGCGCCTGCCTTCGCGGCCGCCGACGCACTCACCGTGCAGACCAGCAGTGGCCCCGTGCGCGGCTTCAGCGCCGATGGCGTGCGCGAATTCCGCGCCATTCCCTACGGGGCCTCCACCGCCGGCGAAAAACGCTGGACGGGGCCTGTTCCACCGGCCCCGTGGTCATCGCCGCGCGATGCGACGCAGTACCGCCACGGCTGCCCGCAGGTGGTGCGTTTCGACGCCACCGAGGCGAGCGACAACGAGGACTGCCTGCACCTGAACGTTGCCGTGCCCGAGGCCGCGCCTGCCGGCACGCCGGTGCTGGTATGGATCCACGGCGGCGCCTGGGTAGGCGGCTCGAACGACATCTATGCCATCGACCACCTCGCGCGGAAGACCGGGCTCGTGGTGGTGGCCATCAACTACCGGCTCGGGGCATTCGGCTTCATGCCACATCCCGCCTTCGATCGTGACGCGAACGGCGCGCTCGGCTTCGAGGACCAGCGACTCGCGCTGCGCTGGGTGCAGAACAACATTGCGGCCTTCGGCGGCGATCCGAACAATGTGACGCTGGCCGGTGAGTCTGCGGGTGCGGCCAGCGTCTGCCTGCAACTCGCCAATCCGGAGCGCGGGGCAGGGCTTTTTCATCGCGGCATCATCCAGAGCGCGGGGTGCACCACTCCCATGCGCACGGTGGAGCAGGGCGGTGACGCAGGGCTCGCCCTCGCGCGCGAACTCGGCTGTGCCGATCCTGAGAACGCGCTCGCCTGCCTGCGCAAGACACCGCTCGCGCGGATTCTGGAGGTGCAGACGGCGTTGTCTTCACGGATGCCGCAGGCTTTCTGGCCGAGCACCGGCTCCGGTGCCTTGCCGCGCGACGGTGCGACCGCGCTGCGCACTGGCAAGGTGCTGCGCATGCCGCTCCTGAACGGCGGCACGCGTGATGAGATGCGCCTCTACGTGGGCTACGAGGTCATCGCCGGTGCGACGGTGACGCCGCAGAATTACCTCGCTGCCTTGTCCGCCCGCTATGGCGAGCACGCAGCTGCGATCGCGGAGCGCTACCCGCTCTCCGCGTACTCTTCCGCGCCTGCCGCGCTCGGCACCGCGATGTCGGATTTCCTGCCGTACGCAGGTATCACCAACTGCCAGTTCCTGCACACCGGAAGCCTCGCCTCACGCCTGATGCCGGTGTACCAGTACGAATTTGCCGATCGCGCCGCGCCGCCCGTGATGCCCGATCCGGGCTTCGAGCTGGGCGCGGTGCATTCGGCGGAGTTGCCGTATTTCTTCCCGGGCTTCACCAACAAGCGGGTCTTCGACGGGCCGGTGCTTGCGCCGGATTCGCAACGCCTCGCCGGGCAGATGCTGGCATGGTGGGGCGCCTTTGCGCGCAATGGCGAGCCCGCCGTGCCGGGACTGCCCGCGTGGGAACGCTTTCGCGGAGAGGACGCAGTGATGCGCCTGGATGTGCCCGCACCGGTGGTATTCGATGCGGGCCGCGAGCACCAGTGTGCGTTCTGGCGCTCGCTCTATCCGGAGATGTTGGGGGGCTGACTCTCGCGGTAGTTCGGCGAGGCCTGCCTCAATCCGCCGCCAGCACCGCGCTCTTCGCCCGCCCCGCCGCGACGACCGCATAAGCGCCCAGCGCCACCGCCACCGACAGCGCGCTCGTCCAGAACTGCGACCGCAGTTCCGGCGTGAGCGCCATCGCCAACAGCACCGCCGTCATGGCGAAGATGGTGAAGTAGCTGAGCCAGGGGAAGAACCACACTTTCACCGACGGTTCATGGCCTGCCGCGATGGACCTCTGGCGCAGCCTGATCTGCGAGACGGCCATCGACAGGTAGATGACCACGATCAGCGCGCCGGAGGCATTCACAAGGAAGGCGAAGACGCCATTGGGCGACCAGAGCTGCGCACCCACACCGATGAAGCCCGCAATGCTGCCGAGGACGACGGAGCGCGAGGGCACGCGGCGCGGATTGAGTTTCACCAGCCAACGCGGCGCATCGCCTTTTTCGGCGAGCACGAAGAGCACGCGCGAGCAGATGTAGTAACAGGAGTTGAGGCAAGAGAGCACGGCCGTCAGGATGACGAAGCTCATGATGGTGCTGGCAAGCGGGATGTCCATTTTGTCGAGTGCTGCCGTGAACGGGGACTGGCCGGGCACGATGTCTATCCAGGGCACTACCGCCACGATCATGCTGAGCGAGCCCACGTAGAAGAGCATGATCCGGCTGATGATCGACGAGGTCATGCGCGCCACGGCCTTGGCGGGTTCGGAGGACTCGGCGGCGGCGATGGTCACGACTTCGGTGCCCATCATCGAGAAAATCACCGTTGTCACCGCGGCCAGCACGGCAAGGCTTCCCTTGGGCGCGAACCCGCCGTGCTCGGTGAGGTTCGAGAGCCCGGGGGAAGATTCCCCGTAGAACCCGAACACATGCGCCGCCGACACCAGGATGAACGCGATGATCGCGCTCACCTTGATCGACGAGAACCAGAACTCGAACTCCCCGAAGGAGCGCGCCGACATCAGGTTCACGCCGGTCATGATCACCATCAGCGCGCAGCCCGTCTGCCACGTCGGCAGTGTGAGCCCGAGTTCCTGCAGGATGTTGGCGCCGGCGATGGCCTCGATCGGGATCACCACGGCCCAGAAGAACCAGTAGAGCCAGCCCACCGAAAAGCCCGCCCAGTTGCCGAGCCCCACACGCGCGAACTCGGTGAAGGAGCGCACCTCGGGCAGGCTGACAGCCATTTCGCCCAGCATCCGCATCACCAGCAGGAGGAGCGCGCCCGTCATCATGTAGGTGATCACTACCGCCGGGCCCGCGGCGTGGATGGCCGCGCTGCTGCTCACGAACAGCCCCGCGCCGATGATGCCGCCGATGGTGATCATGAACATGTGGCGCGGCTGCAGCGAGCGGCTGAGCGTGTTGTCTTCGTGCTGCGCGGGTGTGGTGGACACGGCGTGGTGATCCTCGGGAGCATGGACGGAGCAGCAAACGGTAGCGTGAAACCGCCCCAAGGGATAGCGTACAGTCCGCCCCGGCATGCCGTTTTCATCGCGGCTACCGTCGGATCGACGAACAAGAAACGGATGCCCCGAGCATGAGTCCCGCGCCTGACGCCCCCCACCTGAAGCGAAGCCTCGGTGTGCGCGATGTCGCGCTGTTCATGGTCACGGCCGGCTGTTCGCCGCAGTGGGCTGCCACTGCTGCCTCGGCGGGTCCGAGTTCGCTGGTGGTGTGGATCCTGGGCGGTCTGGGGATGTTCCTGCCGCTCTCGGTGTGCGTGGTGTTCCTGTCCTCGCGGCACCCGGACGAGGGCGGGCTCTACGTCTGGGCCAAGCGTGCTTTCGGCCCCATGGCAGGGTTCATGACGGGCTGGACCTACTGGACCTCGAACCTGCCCTATCTCACGGGCTTGCTGTATTTCTCGGCCGGCAGCGCGCTCTACATCTTCGGCAGCCCGGATGCCGCAGCCAGCGCTTCGCCGCAGTACTTCATCCTGTTTTCTCTCGGCACGCTGGCCTTTGCGGTCTGGCTGAATTTCCTCGGGCTCGACGTGGCCAAGTGGCTGAACAACGCGGGCGCCCATGCGCGCTGGATGCAGTGCCTGCTGCTGGTGGTGCTGGGCGGCGTGGTCTGGTGGCAGTTCGGGCCTGCAGTGCCGCTCACGGCCGAGTCCATGCTGCCCGGGTTCCGCCTGCAGGACTGGATTTTCTGGGGCACCATCGCCTTCGCGTGGACCGGGCCGGAGGCCGCCTCCTTCATGGGCGGCGAGATCCGCGACCCGCAGCGCACCGTGCCGCGCGCGCTGCTGACGGCCGCCCCGATCATCGCGGCGGTCTATCTCCTCAGTACCGCGAGCGTGATCGTGGCCGTGGCCCCCGAGAACCTGAACGCTCTCTACGGCGTGATGGAAGCCATCCGCATTTCGGCCGAGCGGCTCGGGCTCGCGTGGCTGATCCCGCTCGGTGCGCTGCTGGTGGTGCTGGATCGCGTGGCCGGCGTAGGCCTCTGGCTGGGCGCCTCGGCGCGCATTCCCTTCGCTGCCGGCATAGACCACTACCTGCCGCGCAGTTTCGCGCGGGTGCATCCTGTACACGGGTCGCCCACGGTGGCGCTGTGGGTGCAGGCGGCCGTGATCGTGGTCTTCGTGTTCGTGGGACAGGCCGGCACCTCGGTGCGCGGGGCCTACAACGTGCTCGTGAGTCTGATGGTGGCGGCGACCATGCTGCCGTTCCTCGCGCTGTTTGCCTCGGCGATCAAGCTCTCGGGTGGCGAGCCGGTGCCCGGCGAGGCGCGCATTCCCGGAGGGCGCATCACGGTCGTGCTGATGGGTGTGGTGGGGCTGCTGACCACTCTGGCTGCCATCGTACTTGCGCTGGTACCGGCGCCAGGTGAACAGCACCCGCTCCTCGCGCTGCTCAAGGTCGCGGGTACCACGCTCGTGCTGCTGGGTATCGGCGTGGTGGTCTATCTGGTCGGCAGCAGGGCCGCCCGGCGCGCTGCGGCCTAGGTCAGGCCCCCCAGCGCGACGGTGATCGCCTCGCCATTCACGCCGCCTGCGGCGTCGCTGCAGAGGAAAGCGATCACCTCGGCCACTTCCTTCGGCTCCAGTACGCGGTTCTGAGGGTAGAGCGACGCGCGCTCGCGCCAGACATCGTCTGTGCTTATGCCGCGTCGTTCAGCCTCGGCGCGTGCCGAGCGATCGGCCATCTCGGTGCGCACCCAGCCGGGCAACACCGCATTCGAGGTCACGCCGAAAGGGCCCGCGTCCTGCGCGACGGCCCGCGCCAGCCCGATCAGGCCGTGCTTCGAGGCGGTGTAGGCGCTGCCGCGGCGCTCGGCGATCTGCCCGGCGGTGGAACTGGTGTAGACCAGCCGGCCATAGCCGCGCTCGCACATGCCGCCCACGGTGAGCCGGCTGAGTTCGAAGGGCCCGTCGAGGTTGATGCGCAGCGTCTCTTGCCAGACGGCCGGGTCCTGCTCCCAGACGAGTTTCTCGTGCGCGGAGCCGATACCGTGGTTGCAGACGAGGATGTCTACCGGCCCGAGGCGGCGCACGGTCTCGGCCACGGCATGCGCGCAACCCTCGGGCGTGCCGAGATCCGCCGCGACCCAGTCGAGCCCCAGCGTGGCGAGTTCGGCCTCGCTGCGCGCGGTGGCCATCACGCGTGCGCCTGCCGCTGCCAGCAGCAGCGCGGCCTCGCGGCCAATGCCTCGCCCCGCGCCGGTGACCAGCGCTACCCGTCCGTGCACGTGTTGTTTCCTGCGTGCCCGATGTGTGCGCTCAGAGCCCGGCGCGTCGTCCGGCCAGACCGACAAAGACACCGACCAGAATCACTACCAGCGCGATCGTTCCGAACATGATCTGCCTCCGCCCTTACGATTGCTTTCATCGTCGTGCGGGCGTCGTCTGCGCGACGCCTCAGGCTTGAATATAGTCCGGATCCCGAACTATGCCCGGGCGGCCTCACCGAGCGCGCGGTCGACCAGCGCAAGACGGTCGTTGCCGAAGTACATATCGGTGCCGGTCACGAAGATCGTGGGACTGCCGAAGCCCCCGCGCGCCACCAGCTCGTCGGTGTTCGCGCGCAGGCGATCCTTGCAGTCGGGCGATGCGATGGCGGCGAGGAACGCCGCAGGGTCCATGCCGAGCCCCGCAACGACGCGCGCCAGCACCTCGTCCTGCGAGATGTCCTCGAGCCGGCCCCAGTAGGTCTCGAACACGGCGGTGCAGTAAGGGAGCAGCAGGCCTGCATCCTCGGCTGCGAAGGCACCGCGCATGGCTTTCACGCTGTTCACGGGGAACACGGGCGGCCAGCCGATCTCGAGTCCGTAGGCGCGCGCCCAGTCCTGCAGGTCTTTAAGCATGTAGGCCCAGCGCAGCGGGTTGGGCTTGGCGCGGTTCTCGTAGACCTCCTTGTTCACGGCATTGAACACGCCACCGACCAGGATCGGTTTCCAGATGACGGAAACCCCGTGGCGCTCTGCAATGGGTTGTATCCCCGCGAAGGCGAGGTAGGTCCAGGGGCTTCCGCAGTCGAAAAAAAGCTCCAGTGTGGCCATTGGCGAGTGTCCCGTTGTCTCAGTTGCGTTTGCTGCGCTGGCGCAGCACGAAGAGCGCGAGCGTGGAGCCGATGATGCCGACCGCAGCGCCCACCAGCAGCGCCGGTGATGCGCCCTTGTTCTCGATGGCCGCGCCCAGCATGAAGCCCGGCAGTACGTAGAGCGGTGCCCACGCCATGCCGGATACCACGTTGATCAGGAAAAACCGCCGCGCTGGCATCGAGAGGATGCCGGCGACCAGCGGGATCACCGGCCGGATGGGCCCCACGAAACGCCCCAGCGCCACGCCCCAAGCGCCGTGGCGAGCAAAGAATTCCTCGCCGTTGGCGATCCACGTCGGGTGCTTGCGGAAGGGCCAGACGCGCTTGATGTCGGCATGGAAGATGCGCCCGAGCAGGTAGCTCACACCATCGCCCGATACCGCTCCGGCGAAGGCGGCCAGAACACAGCCCGTGAGCGAAAGCTCCGCATTGCCCGCGGCGACACTGGCGGCCCCGAGGATCACGATTCCCGGCACGATGATGCCGAGCAGCGCGAAGGACTCGATGAAGGCCACCGCCCCGATGCTGGCGATGACCCATCCGGGGTTGGCGATGAGCCAGTGCTGTATGGCTGTGACATCCATCGAGGCTGTGTTCCCGAACTGCGTTTTTGCGGGGAAATCCGTGGCATTCCGGCCGTCGGGCGCGGGTGCGATGCTCCCGGGCGGCCGGTATAATGCCACCGCTGCATGCCGCAGCGCGCCCCTTGGACAAAGAGTACCGCATGGATTACGTAAGCTACGTGTCCGATCTCGGCCTCGCCGCACGCGCGGCCTCCCGCGCCGTGGCGCGCGCCTCCACGCAGCTGAAAAACGCTGCACTGCTGGCCGCGGCGGATGCCCTCGATGCGGGACGTGCAGGGCTTCTGGCCGCGAACGGGCGTGATGTGCAGGGCGCCATCGGGCGCGATCTGGAGCCTGCACTGGTCGATCGGCTCAGACTGGACGACGCCCGCATCGACGCCATGATCGAGGGCGTGCGGCAGGTGGCGGGGCTGCCTGATCCGGTCGGCACCGTCACAGATCTCGCTTATCGCCCCAGCGGCATCCGTGTCGGCCGCATGCGTGTTCCCCTCGGTGTGGTTGGCATCATCTACGAATCCCGCCCCAACGTGACCGCAGACGCCGCAGCGCTCTGCATCAAGTCGGGCAATGCCGTGATCCTGCGCGGCGGCTCCGAGGCCCTCGAATCCAACCGTGCCATCGCCGCCTGCCTCGCGCGCGGGCTCGACCTTGCCGGTCTCCCGGGTACTGCAGTGCAACTTGTCGCGCATACCGACCGGGAGATCGTCTCGGCATTGGTGGCCTCGCCCGCGGCGGTCGACGTGATCGTGCCGCGCGGCGGCAAGGGTCTGATCGAGCGCGTGTCCCGGGATGCCCGCGTCCCCGTGATCAAGCATCTGGACGGCGTCTGCCACGTCTATATCGATGCATCTGCCGACGCCGGGCAGGCACTGGCCATCGCGGTGAACGCCAAGACACAGCGCTACGGCACCTGCAACACGATGGAAACCCTGCTGGTCGATGCTGCCGTGGCAGCGCAGATGTTGCCCCGCATCGCGGCTGTGCTGGGCGAGGCCGGAGTGGAACTGCGCGGCTGTCCGCGCAGCCTCGCGCTTGCACCTCAGGCGCTGCCCGCTACGGAAGAGGACTGGTACGCGGAGTACCTCGCCCCCATCCTGGCGGTGCGCGTCGTCGACGGCATGGACGAGGCCATGGAGCACATCGCGCGCTACGGCTCGCAGCACACGGACGCCATCGTCACGCAGCATCACGGACGTGCCATGCGTTTCCTGCGCGAGGTCGATTCCAGCTCCGTGATGGTGAACGCATCCACCCGCTTCGCGGACGGCTTCGAGTACGGGCTGGGAGCCGAGATCGGCATCTCCACCGACAAATTCCACGCCCGCGGCCCGGTCGGGCTCGAAGGCCTCACCTCGCAGAAGTGGATCGTCCTCGGCGAGGGACAGGTGCGTGGCTGAAGGCCTGCGGGGCGCCGCAGCTCCGCTCGCGCCGCGCCGCATCGGCCTGCTGGGCGGCACCTTCGACCCGGTGCACCACGGCCATCTGCGCATGGCCCTCGAGGCCTCCGAGCTACTCGGTCTGGACGAACTGCGGCTGGTGCCCGTCAACGTGCCGGCTTTGCGCGCGCGGCCCGGTGCCACGCCGGAGCAGCGCCTCGACATGCTCCGTCTGGCCACTGCGGGCATGCCCGGGCTGACGGTCGATGACCGCGAACTGCGTCGTGGCGGTGTGTCCTACAGCATCGACACCCTCCGCGAGATCCGCCTCGACCTTGGCGACCTGCACCGGCTTTGCATGATCGTGGGCGAAGACGCCTTTGCAGGCCTCGAACGCTGGAAGGAGTGGCAGCGCCTGCTCGACTACGCGCACATCGTGGTGCTGACCCGTCCCGGCGACACCGAGGCCCCTGGTGCCACGCTGGCCGCATGGACGGCAGAACATCTGGATGCCGACCCCGCGGCCGCATTGCGCGCGGCGAGCCGTGGCCGCATCCTGCGCCTCGCGCTCACGCAGCTCGCGATTTCCTCGACGCACGTCCGCGCGCTGCTTGCAGACGGCCGCAATGCCCGATTCCTGTTGCCCGAGCCCGTGCTCGAATACATCCACGCACACCGCATCTATGGCGCCATGTCCGGCGCCGCCACCGGAGGATCACCGTGAAACCCACTGACAGCGCCGCGCTCGCGGAGCTAGCCGTCAAGGCCGTGCAGGACCTGAAAGGCCGCGACCCCAAACGCCTCGACGTCACGGAGCTCACCGATGTGATGGACGAACTCGTCATCGCCACCGGCACCTCCTCGCGCCATGTACGCTCCATCGCCGAGAACGTGATAGCCGAGGCGCGCAAGGCGGGCGTGCGCCCGATAGGCATGGAGGGCCAGGAAACCGGCGAGTGGGTGCTGGTCGACTTCGGCGGTGTCGTGGTGCATGTGATGGGCGAGGACCAGCGCAAGTTCTACGCGCTGGAGAAGCTCTGGACCTCGCTGCCAGGCCGGGAATGAGCGCGAGGCTGCGCCTCCTCGCCGTGGGCACGCGCATGCCGGGCTGGGTGCAGGAGGGATTCGAGGAATACCGCAAGCGCCTGCCGCGCGAATGGGCGCTGGAGCTGCGCGAAATCCCGCTCGCGCGCCGCGGCGCCGATGTCGTGCGTGCCGTGCGCGAGGAGGGCGATGCCCTGCTCGCAGCGCTGGACGGTGACGAACTCGTGGTGGCGTTGGAGGTAGGCGGCAAGCCCTTGTCGACAACTGATATCTCCTCGCGTCTTGGCCGTTGGCGGGAGGACGGCCAGCGCGCCGCCTTCCTGGTGGGCGGTCCCGACGGCCTGTCCGATGCGTGCCGGGCACGGGCACGCGAGCAGTGGTCGCTCTCGCGGCTCACG
>JBILEG010000344.1:0-4179 GCA_044352225.1 Pseudomonadales bacterium
CCCCATCACCTGGAACTGGTGCGGCCCGGTCTGTAGCAGCAGGGTCTGCTTCAGGAGTTGCCACCACACCGTGCCCTCGGGCGGGAACAGATCGTAGCCCTGCCCGCCCGTGGCCGGCTGCCAATGCGTGAGAACGAAGGTATCGGGCCAGGGCAGGGCGCGCAGCAGCAGGATGCTCGCGATCACAAAGACATTCACGCGCCAGAGCTGAAGCGCGCGGCGCCAGATGCGGATGGCACAGGCGCGCAACCCGTCCTTGCCCAGTTTTTGTCGGTAGACCATCCCCAGCACCACGCCAGACAGACCCACGAAGCCTTCCGCGCTGGAGAAGAACCCCAGTCGTTCCCACATGAACGCGCTGATAAAGGAAAGGTATTCGAGATGCACGCAGATCACGAAGATCATCACGAAGCCGCGCATGAAGTCGAGCCGCAGGTCGCGGCCGCCGGCGGGCGGAGCGTAGGGGGCGCGAGCGGTGGTTGGCATCGGACGCTGGCAGGATGAAAGCCGCACCTTAGCGAGGCCGATCAGGGGCCACAAGCCGAGCTCCCGATGTCGGGGGCCATGCCCCCGACCCATTCAGCCGATACCTCACCCCCGTAGGAGGGGGCCATGCCCCCGACCCATTCAGCCGATACCTCACCCCCGTAGGAGGGGGCCATGCCCCCGACAGCCGCCTTGGACATGTGCGCCTCAGCCCGGGCAGAGATTGTTAGCGTTCTGTAAATTGCGCTGCCTTGCCGCCGGGGACTACCGTGTCGACTTCACATGACACCAATCGGAGCACGTCGATGCAGGATCTCAACGGCAAGGTAGCGGTAGTCACTGGCGGCGCGAGCGGCATCGGCAAGGCACTCGCCAGGGCCCTCCTCGGCGAAGGCATGAAAGTCGTGATCGCCGATGTGGAAGCCGGAGCGCTTGATCGCGCCACGGCAGAACTCGGCGCAGGCGCTAGCGGCGTGGTCTGCGACGTCTCGAAGTACGCCTCGGTGAAAGCACTCGCCGACCACGTCTTCGCCACCCACGGTGCCTGCCACATCCTCTGCAACAACGCGGGCGTCTCGGCGCCCAACCTGGACCTCTGGGAGACCGAATCCTCGGACTTCCAGTGGGTACACGGCGTGAACGTGCTCGGTGTGGCGCACGGGGTTCAGGCCTTCGTGCCGCGCATGATCGCCTCCGGCGAGGAAGGCTTCGTGATGAACACTTCCTCTGGCGACGGCGGCATCTCGCCGCTCGCGCAGCAGGTTGTCTATGCCTCCAGCAAGGCCGCCGTCTCGACCATGACCGAATGCCTCGGTGCCCAACTCGAAGGCCGTGGCACGAAGCTCCGCGCCGCGATCTTCTACCCCTCGGGCGGCATGCTGAACACCGGCATCTGGACCACCAAGCGCAACCGTCCCGCCGAACTTGCCCGCTCGACCCAGGTCGATGCCGCCCGCGAGACCACCTTCGACGACTTCATGGAAGGCGCCCGCAAAGCCGGCTGGCAACTGCCGGTGCAGGATCTGGACGAGCTCGCGCAGTTCGCCATCGCCGGCATCCGCCGCAAGGACTTCGTGATCATGATCGGCCGCGAAACCATGGAAGCCACCCTGGTCGAGCGCGCGCAGAAGCTTGCCCGCGGTGAATGCCCGATCGAACTGCGCCACATGGGACTCGACTGAGATGCAGCGCGTACTCGTCATCAGCTCCGACTGCCACGCGGGCGCCCTGCCCGCCACCTACAACGAGTACATGCCGCGCGCCTTCCACGACGCGGCCAACGCGTGGTGGCTGGCCTATGCGCGGGAGATGTACAGCCGCGCGGGCACTTTCTTTGACCAGGAGGCCGTCAAGACCTACGCCGAGCAGGCGGGCGAGGGCGGCGCACGGATGCAGGCTTTCTCCGACCCGTCGCTGAAGCTGAGCGATGCCGACATCCTCGGCATGCTGGGCGATACCAGCAGCCCCTTCGCGCCGCGGCGAGGCGAGTTCGACGCCACCGTGCGCATGCAGGAACTCGATGCCGACGGCATCGCGGGCGAGGTGATCTTCCCGCAGATGGCGCCCTTCGGCGCGGGGCTGATGCAGTACCGATACCCGGTAACGCCCGAGCAGAGCTTCGCGGGCTGCCAGGCCTACAACCGTTGGCTCGCGGATTTCTGCAGCGCGAACCCCGCGCGGCAGGCAGGTGTAGCGCTGATCGACGTGGAAGACATCGAGGCGACCGTCAGGGAGATCCGCGCCGCGCGCGCGATGGGGCTCTGGGGCGGCGTGCTGCTGCCCTCCTCCACGGGCAAGCATCCTTTCTATCACCACCCGCGCTATGAGCCGATCTGGGCCGTGTGCCAGGAACTCGACATCCCGGTGCAATCGCACTCGGGCTGGTCCCCGGACTACGGCGATGTTCCCTCGGCCACCGCGATGTTCATCTCCGAGGTGGACATGTGGGCACAGCGGCCCTTCACCGCGATGCTCTGGGCAGGCGTTTTCGAGCGCTATCCAAACCTGAAATACATGCTGACCGAGACGGGCGTGGGCTGGGTCGTCGAGAAACTCCGCGTGCTGGACTTCAAGGCCGCGAGCCCGATGTTCAAGCACTTCAACCGCGGGCTCAGCATGACGCCCTCGGGCTACTTCGCGCGCAACTGCTGGCTGGGCGCCTCGTTCATGCCCGAGCACGAGGGCCGCTTCCGTCACCAGATCGGCGTGGACCGGCTGATGTGGGGCTCGGACTACCCCCACCTCGAGGGCACCTGGCCCAACACGATGAAAGCACTCAACGAGACCTTCGCGCTGTACCCCGAGCAGGAGATCCGCGACATCCTCGGCCTGAACGCCGCCAACGCTTACGGTTTCGATGTGGCGGCGCTGGCGCCCGTGGCCGAGCGCATCGGCCCCACGCTCTCCGCCGTCCGCGGCCATTGACCGGAAACCCTGCATGAAAACCCTTCCCCTCCCCGGCTTCGCGATCGCGCCCAGTGAGTTGTGCTTCGGCACGAACATGTTCGGCACGGCGCAGGATCGAGCGGCCGCGCAGGAACTGCTGGAGACCTTCTTCGCCGGCGGCGGCAATTTCCTCGACACCGCGCACTCCTACGGTGACTGGGTGCCCGGCATAGAGCGCGCCGCAAGCGAGCGGCTGCTCGGTGATCTGCTGGCTTCACGCCCGCGCGACAGCTACCTGCTCGCCACCAAGGGCTGCGAGTTCGACTACCGCGCCGGGGACTTCGCACTGCGCGTGACGCCCGCGCTGATGGAGCAGGATCTGGGCGAGAGTCTCGAGAACCTGAAGATGCACTACGTGGATCTCTACTGGCTGCACCGCGACGATCCCTCGCGCCCCGCCGCAGAGATCGTCGACGCGCTGATCGCAGCGCAGGCCTCGGGCCGCATCCGGCTCTTCGGTTGCTCGAACTGGACGGCCACGCGCATCGCCGAGGCGCAGGCCCATGCGGCCTCGCGCGGACACAGCGGCTTCGCCGCCTCGCAGCCCATGTGGGGGCTAGCAGAACCCGATCGCAACGTGATCGCGGGCTACGCGCCGGGCGCCTACTACGACGACGGCCATCAGGCCGTGCACGCCGCGGGCATCACGCAGATTCCCTATTCCGGCCAGAGCCGCGGTTATTTCAGCAAGCTCGCGGCCGGCAAGACGGGCGAGGCGATGGGCGCGGATATCGCCAACGTCTACGACCACGACATCAACCGCCGCAAGCTGCCCGTGCTGCAGGCCCTCGCGGCGCGCCACGGCTGTGATGTGAATGCCGTGGTGCTCGCGTACCTGTGTTCGCAACCGCTGCCGACGATCCCGATCATTGGCGCCAGCAGCGCCGCGCAACTGCGCGAAAGCATGGCCGCCACGCGCATCAGGCTCGATGCCACAGAACTGCGCCAGTTGCGCGACGCCTGAGACAGGAGAACACCATGGACCGTTATCTCGTCATTTCATCCGACGGACACGCTGGCCCCAGGCCCGAGGTCTACCGGGACTACCTCGACCCGCAATACCGCGCCGAGTTCGACGTGCAGCACGCCGCGCGGATGGCAGCGCTCGCGCAGGCCGGCGAAATGCTGGAAATGCGGCAGGAAAGCCTGAACTGGGCGGCCGACAAGAGCCATGGACTGGCGGGCGCCTGGGACAGCGAGCGGCGCAACGAGATTCTGGACGCCGATGGTGTCGCCGCCGAGATCCTC
>JBILEG010000001.1:0-35609 GCA_044352225.1 Pseudomonadales bacterium
GGTGGGTGCCTGCCACCGCGATGATGGCCGGCGCGATCATCGGCGGCTACGGCATGGCACAGGTGGCCCGGCGCGTGCCACAGGACCTGGTGCGCAACGCGATCCTCTGCTGGTCGGTGGTGCTCACGGGATATTCATTCTGGCGTTACGGCGGATGACGGCGATGCGAAAGGGCGAGGTCTCGTTCTGGTACGCGGATATCGGGATGCCGGCGCGGCGCGCGCCGCTCGCGGGCGACACGCGCGCGGATGTCTGCATCGTGGGCGCGGGTTACACGGGGCTGTGGACGGCGTACTACCTGAAGAAAGCCGACCCCTCACTGGACGTGCTGGTGGTCGAGAAAGACTTCGCGGGCTTCGGTGCCTCGGGCCGCAACGGCGGCTGGCTCACCGGCGGCTTCGCGTGGAGTCACGCGCGCTACGGCGAGCGCAGTTCCGAGGCCTCGGTGCGCGCCATGGTTCACGCGATGAACGGCACCGTGGACGAGGTGATCCGCGTGGCCGAGGCCGAGGGCATCGAGGCCGACATCCTGCGCACCGACGAACTCATGGTCGCCACCAACCCTGCGCAGTTCGCGCGCATGCAGGCCGAGGTGGCGCACCGCCGGCACTGGGGCGAGGACGAGCGCGTGTGGGAGATCGGCGCAGAGGAGGCCCGCGCTCGCGTGGCCATCCCCGGTGTGCTGGGCGCGATGATCGTGACGCGAGTGGCGCGGGTGCAGCCCGCCAAACTGGTGCGCGGCCTCGCCGCGGTGGTGGAACGTATGGGCGTGCGACTGGTCGAGGGCACTACCGTCACCGCGATCCGCCAAGGCGGTGTGAGCACCGATCACGGTAGCGTGACGGCCCCCGTGGTGCTGCGCTGCACCGAGGGCTTCACCGCGACATTGCCTGGCCAGAAGCGCGAGTGGCTCCCGCTCAATTCCGCACAGATCGCCACGCCGCCGCTGCCGCCGGAGGCGTGGCGCGAGATCGGCTGGAACGGCCACGAGATCCTCGGTGATTTCGACAACGCCTACTGCTACTGCCAGCGCACCCGCGAGGGGAGAATCACGGTGGGCGCGCGGGGTGTGCCCTACCGCTTCGGTTCCGCCATCGACAGCAACGGCGAACCCGACGCCGAGACCATCCGCCGCCTCACGGCGATACTCCATCGCCATTTTCCGGCCGCGAAGTCTTTCGGCGTGGATCACGCCTGGTGCGGCGTGCTCGGCGTGCCGCGGGACTGGTGCGCCACGGTGGGGCTCGATCGCAACACCGGCATCGGCTGGGCCGGTGGCTACGTGGGCGTGGGCGTGTCCACGTCCAATCTGGCCGGCCGCACGCTTGCGGATCTCTCGCTCGGTCGCAGCACGACACTCACCGAACTGCCTTGGGTGAACCGCCGCGTGCGCAAGTGGGAGCCCGAACCTCTGCGCTGGCTGGGCGTACACGGCATGTATGCGCTGCTGCGCGCGGCAGACCGCCGTGAGGCGGCGAGCGGCGGGCCGCCCTCCCGGCTCGCAGCGCTGGGTAACTGGCTGACGGGGAGGTGAGGCTGCAGCGCGGCTGATCGCCGATCAGGCGCCCGCGCCCACTATGCGTACCGGTTCCGCAGCCATGGTTTGCGGCACCCGGACCGCGACATAACTCGGACAGGCATAACGCTCGATGTCTCGAGCGTCCACGGGAAACGCACCGCAGTTCGAGAAGCGCCGCAGCGGCGAGGTGTAGATGCCGCACTGGAAAATCCCCTCGCCGCGGGGCTCCAGAAACATGCAGCGGTGGTTCAGGCAGCAATTTCCGCATTGCACGCAATGTCCGCTGATCTGCAGGTCCGGATCGGGCTGGCGAGTGCCGAGTGTGGTGCCGAAAAACCGTTCCGCGGGGCCTTCTCCCACCGCCTGCAAATGCACCCGCAGCTTGCGCAGGGTGAGGCGGTACTCGCGGATGTATTTACCATTCAGGAAGGCAAGCGCGGCAAGGGCTGGCAGCACGGGGAGCAAGAGGCGAAAGCATCCCAGAACCACGAAAGCAACCGAGCGGGCAAGGTGTTCTCTCAAGGGTTGTTCATCCGGGGGAGACAGGTGCTGGAGAACCGCACTCCGAGGTGTGATGGGCCCGCGATCAACCCTCGCGCCCGTCTTCGGCCACTTCGGTGCGTTGCCGCACTCTCGCCGCTGCAGATGACCGCTGCGTTACAGTGAGGCTTTCGCCTCTACCTGCTCCATCACGCGCAGTACGTTGCCGCCCATGATCTTCGCGATATCTGCCTCGCGCATGCCGCGGCGAAGCAGCTCCGCGATCAGTACCGGGTAGGTCGAGACGTCTTTCATCCCTTCCGGGAGCGAATCCCCCACGCCGTCGTAATCCGAGCCGAGGCCCACATGGTCGATGCCGCCGATCTTCACGGCGCGCTCGATGTGGTTCGCCACGTCCTGCACGGTGGCGTAGGGATAGGGGAAGCGTTCGCGGTAACGCGCTTCGAAGTCCTTGCCTTTCTCTTTGGTGAAGTTCGGGCCTTGCAGTGCGGTGAAGGCAGTGAGTGCCGCTCTCTGTTTCTTGCTCCACTCGCCGGCAGCTTCGGTGAGGAAGAAGCTCCCGAAGTTGATCATCAGCACGCCGCCGTTCTTCGCCAGCGCCCGCATCATGTCGTCGTCGACGTTGCGTTCCAGTCCGGGCGTGAAATGGCGCATCGAGGAATGCGTGGCTACCACGGGTGCGCTCGAGATCTGCAGCACCCGGTAGAAGGCGGTGTCAGATACGTGCGAGATGTCGACCATGATCCCGAGGCGGTTCATCTCCTGCACCACTTTCTCGCCGAAGGGGCTCAAGCCATCCCAGGTCTTCACCTCGTCGTAGGAGGAGTCGGCGATGTGATTCGATTTGGCGTGGGTGAGCGTGATGTAGCGGATGCCGCGATCCCGGAAGTGCCGGAGGTTGTCGAGGCTTCCTTCGATGGGCGCGCCGTTTTCCATGCCGAGCGGCAGCGAGATCAGGCCCGCGGCGTGGTTGGCGCGGATCTCGGCTGCGGTGCGTGCCAGCGCGAATTTCTCCGGTGCCCGCTGCACCATTGCTTCTACCTGGTCGATCAGGATATCGGCCCTGGCGCGGGCGCCTGCACCTTCCAGATCCGAGGGCACGTAGATCGACATGAACGGCGCCGATAGCCCGCCTGCCACCGCACGTGGGTAGTCGAATTCTCCGCCCGGTGCCGGGCCGGCGACGTTCTCCCACGTCTCGAAGAGCCGCATGGGCAGGTCGACGTGGCCATCGACCAGCGGGTAGCGTTTGGCGATGACGGTGGCCTGTTCCAGGGAGGTTGCCCAGACCGGCGCGGACAGCAGCACCGCGCTCATCAGTGCCGCGGCGGCGATCAGGTGTCTCATCGGGTTCTCTCCGTTCTCAGGTGTGGTGTGCGGCGGCGCCGTGTTCCGTGTGTGGCAGGGCCCTGTGTTCGCGTGCCTGTCTGCGCATCCATGCCGCAATCCGCAGCAGGCAGGCGAGCAAGCCAAGCCAGTAATACAGCGTGTCCGTCCACTGCACATCATGCAGGTCGTAGATCTCGAACCAGTACGTGCTCCAGGTCTCGCCCCAGAGAAACCAGATGCCGACGCCGTGCAGCAGTCGCCATCGGGCCGGGCGCAGCCAGCGCCGTGGGCCGTCGAAAGACGTGAGCGTCATGGCGCCGAGCAGCAGGTAGCCCGGTATCTCCTCGACGAGGGCGTAGGGGCTGTACTGGTGCTCGACGTACCACTCGCGGTGCAGCATCACCAGCCAGAGGATGAACAGCAGTTGCCAGGCCATCCCCGCCGCGTAGCAGAGCCCGAGCAGCCGTCGGTGCCGCAGCAGCCATCGGCTCGCGCGCCCTGGCCACAGCACGGCGATGGCGGAGGCAGCAAACGCGAGATAGAGCCAAGGCACGGAGAAGCGAACCGACACGGCAATGAGGTGGGAAATGTCGGGTGCCGAGGACAGGTCGGAAGCCGCCATGGACCCGCCCATGGCCACAGCGGTGAGAGCCATCACGCAGGCAAGGATACGGTACTCGCCCCAGGTATCGCGACCGGGGGATGACGGGGCCTCGGGTTTCATTGCAACATGCCCCCCTCGGCAGCGGGCGCTGCCGCCACGCACTTCATCCGGGGGGAATGCATGGACGTCGGGGGCAGAGATCCCGGACCGCCGCTGTCGCGTGTGCTGCGTCGCCTGCTTGCCGGATCCCTCGCCGCTGCGGGCGTGTGGATGATCGCCACCGCCTCGCACTGGGGGCCTTCCGCCGTCGCCCTTTTCGGGGACGAGGGCATCCTGCCCCAGTTCTCCACCAGCGTGCCCTTCTGGCCCCTCATACCGATTGCGCTGGCTGCGTGGCTATGGACGAAGGGCGGCGGCTGATCACCACTCGTAACCCACGCTCATGATGTAGGCGCTGTCGGTCTTCTTGGCATCGCCCGTAGGCTGGTTGTCGTAGTCGATGTTGTACTGGACGGTGGCGTTCAGGTCCTTGATCAGCGGGAAGCGAAGCCCCGTCTGCGACTGCCAGAGGAAGTCCTTGGCGTCCTCCACGCTCAGCAGCCCCTCGTGCGTGTGGAAGAACTGCGTGGTGGTGCCGAACAGGAAGCGGTCGTAGCGCAGCGCCCAGCGGCCGGCGGCGAAGCTCTCGTCCTCGCCGGTATCGAAGTCCTCGTTCACATAGGTGAGACCGCCTTCGAGCGAGAGGTTCTGCAGTTCCGATTCGAAGAACTGGTAACCCGTCCCCACGCCGATCGTGGCGCGCAGGTTGAGATCCTTGAAACGGTCTTCCTCGAAGCCGGTGTTGGCGTAGCCGTACCAGCGCTTGGCGTAGAAGTGGTCGTACTTCAGGTAGGCGTGGTTGTTGCGCGCGGTTTCCTCGCCGTCCTCGTTCTTCTGCACGCCCATGGCGCCGATCGTGACCCGGTTGTCGACGCCGCGCGCCACGGCTTCCACGTCGTACATCAGCTGGCTGTTGTCGGTGTTGCCCCGGCTGGCCGAGAAACCCAGGTTCGCGCGGCCGCTCATGCTGAGCCCCTCGCCCGTTACCTCGGGTGGCGGGTTGATATAGGCGACATCGGTGAGTGCGATGGGCGCGGTGGTGATGATCTCGCCCGAGCTCAGGACCACGGTGGAGTCGGCAGCCGCCTTGGCCTGTGCCTGCATGACGGTGCCGTCACGCAGCTTGAATCTGGCCGTGCCCGTGGTTTCGAGCGAGGCGACCTCGGACCATTTGACCGGGATCTTGCCCGAGTAACTGGTCTTGAAGGTGAGCACATCTCCTTGCAGATCGACCACGGAGCCGCTCAGCCGGTCGCCGCCTTTCATGATGAGCGTGTCGGCATGGCTTGCAGTGGCGAGAGCAAACGGCAGGGTGACTGAGGCGATGAGAGCGTGTAGCGCGCGCATGTCGAGTTCCCGGGTGTGGATGGCCGACAGTGTAAACAGCGCCTGCAGACGGTTTCCACCCCGGATCGGCGCTATGCCTCCCCCCACGTTGCATCCCCTCGTTGCCCGCGGGTATCGTCGGCGCACCAGAACGTCCCGGGGCGCCGGGGGTCGAGGCACCGCACCATGCAGCGCATCACCGCACTCGACTCCATCCGGGGGCTGCTCCTTGCGTGGATGGCGATCGACCACTGGGGCGGGCCGGTCTCCGCGCAGCTCTACCAGCGGCTCGGATTCTGGACGGCAGCCGAGGGGTTTTTCTTCATTTCCGGCTACGTCGCCACGCAGGTTGCGCTGGGCAAGCCGGACCCGCAGCGCTGGTTCCTGCAGCGCAGCCGCCTCGTCTGGAAGTGGCATCTGGTTGCCCTGTTGCTGATGGCCCTGCTCGCGCTCGCCTTGCCCGCGCTTGGCTGGCGACCCCTGCAGGGGCTGGACGGGGGCGGTGCTCTGCGTGATGTGCTGGGTGCTGCAGTCCTGCTGCACCAGCCCGATTACCTGGATGTTCTGCCGCTTTACGTGGTCTTGCTCCTTGCCGCCGGAGCAGCCGTTCCCGAACTCGCACGGCGCTGGCCGGCACGCGCGGGTTACTGGGTGCTCTCGGCGTCCCTGCTGCTTTGGCTCGCGGCCCAATGCGGCGCGCTCGGTGTGGTGCGCGCGCCTTTGCCGGCGTGGATGCGCATGGGGCTCTTCGATCCGCTCGGCTGGCAATTGCTGTTCTTTGCAGGCGTGAGCCTTGCCCTGCTGCGGCGCGATGGCCGGGTGCTGCAGCCACTCCTGCGGCGCCGTCTGGTGGTGGGTGCAACCGCGCTGGCACTGCTGTTCTTCGGCTGGCGCAACGGTCTTGCCGGTATGCAGCCACTGCCCGATGAATCCGTCTGGACCTCCAGGGCGCATCTCGGGCCCTTGCGCGTGCTGTCGTTTCTGGCGGTCGCAGTGCTGGTGGCCGAGGTGTTGCGACGCTGGCCGCGCGCGCTCGACTGGTCGCCCACCCGATTCCTCGGGCAGCACTCGCTTGCCGTGTTCAGCCTGCATTTGCCCCTTGTATATCTCTGGCACTTCAGGCCGGCGCCGGGCCCGTGGATCGCACAGGTCGTGGTGCCCTTGCTGATGCTCGGTGGCCTGTTCCTGATTGCCCGTGCCCATCAGCGCTGGACGCCCGTGTCCGCGAGCGCCTGATGGATACACGCGGCTTCGTGCACAGGGGCAAGACCACCCGGTTCCGCGATCTGGGCGCGGTGGATGTCGGCGCCCTGGTGGCGAAGCTGCACACGCTGGCCGAGGACGACTGGCGCCGCCACGACGCCGCCAAACCCAACCGCTTCGATACCCTGGGCGGTACCCAGCATCTGGTGATGAAGTTCGTCCACCAGGTGGCCGTTCCCACCTCCTGGTACGCGCTGCCCGTTTGGGACGAGTGGGCGCCGCTGGTGCAGCCGCTGCTGGATGAGGCCGTGCGACGCCTGGGCTATGCGAGTGCGGAGTTTCCCCGCGTGATGCTTGCGCGCCTGCCTGCGGGCGCCGAGATCACGGCGCACCGTGATGGCGGCAAATTCCCCGCGTTTCCCCACAAGCTGCATATCGCGCTGGACACCAACCCCCACGTCGAGTTCTACGTCGATCCGGAGTGGCGCCACCTCGCCCGCGGCCAGTTGGTCGAGGTGAACAACAACCTCACGCACGCGGTGCGTAACGATGGCGAGACCCCGAGGGTGCATCTGATCTTCGAGTGCATCGAGAGCCCGGTGGACCTGCAACGCCACGACCGGGTGGGTGCGCGCTCGGCCTAGCGTCCGGCGCTCTCTGTCGCGCGCTGCAGCACGCGCGCCACGCCAGCTGCCACGGCTGCGTCGTCGTGCCCGTCCCAGAGTTCTGCGGCCCAGTCACCCACGAAGATCGCCGTGATCGCGGGCAGGCCAAGCGTATCGCTCAGGTCCAGCCACTCGGATATCCGGCCTGCTCCGTCGGCGATGCGGATGTAGCCGTCGGCCGAGCGCGCCCACCAGCGCTCGCCGAACACCAGTGCCGCCTTTTCCACACGTCCTGCCGTGAGCAGCGAGAGCGCTGCCTGTTGCTCCTCAGGCAGGGGCGGATCGAAGCGCGGTTTACCCTCCTGCAGCACGGCGGCGGGCGCCGTTACGATCACCGCATCGGCGCGCGACTCGCCCTGCGCGTGGCGCAGTTCCACGCCCGATGCGTTCCAGCGGATGCGGGTGACGGGTGTGCCGAGGCGCAGGTCCAGGCCTTCTGCGAGCGCGGCGAGCACGCTGCGGTAGCCGCCCACGATCCAGCGATCACCCGCGCCAACGCCGGCCTCGAAGCCGAGCCGCGCCGAGAGTTCGCCGAGCGGCGCGCCGGTGTCGAGGAATACCTCGGAGTCCACCACGCGCTGCACCGTGGCGCGGTCGAAGGGTGCCGGGTCGGCGAGGAAAGCATCCACCACCTGGGCAAGCCCGAGGTCGCGCTGCACGGTCGCGCGCTCCACACGCGCGTGCAGTTCTGCCATCACGGCCCCGCTGGTCCGAGGCCCCTTGGCCGGGGGGTGCCCGAGTTCCAGCGGGCGGTGGAAGTCGGTGGGCACCAGCGTGCAGCCCATCGCCTGCGCCACGGGCGCAAGCGTGTTCCTCTCGCCCTGTTGCAGCCAGTTCGCGCCCAGTTCCATCACGACGGTGGATGCGGTTGCAGTTGGCAACTCCACGGACCAGGCGCGCCCGCCGATACGCTCGCGCGCCTCGAACACGACGCTGCGAATGCCCGCCTGCTGCAGGCTGCGCGCGGCACCGATGCCCGCGGCACCCGCGCCCACCACGGCCACGCTGCCGAAGCCTTGCGAGAGGCACCATTGCGCCGCGCGGCGGCCCTCGTCGAAGGCCCCGTGCACCATGCCCGATTGCTCCGGGTGCGTGGCCTCGCCGGCGATGATCACTCGGCCGAAGGGACGGCCAAGCATTGAGCGTGTCGCGGGAGTGCCGCCCACGCGGAGCAGGCTCCAGGCCCCGCGTGAGAACGGGTCCTCACGCCAGCGCGAGACGGCATGCGCCAGCGGCGTGCGTGCCTGGCTCACGACGTGGCGTTTGCGCTGCTGCGCAGGTTCTCGGCCATGCGTCCCAGTGTGCGCTCCACCAGCGAGGTGTCCTCGATCTGCTGCAGGAAGCCGATCTGCAGTTCATAGGCGAAGAGCTTGCGCGACTTCTCCCAGATGGTGGCGCCGCTGCGGTCCGAGAAGATGAGCGTGCGTGATTCCTCGATGCGCGCCGAGAGCTTGCAGCGCCGGGTGACGCCGCTGCGCGGATCCTTGTATTCGAGCCAACTGCCCACCGGTACGGCATCGGCTTTCTGCAGCGATTCGAACATCAGCACCTCGCCGATCGGCCGCCCGCCCGCGAGCGGGTCGGGGCGGGGCGCGCCGCGCGGCGGGATGGGGGCGGGCAGTGTGACCTGTGCCGGCACCATCGGTGCGGGCGGTGCCGGGCTTTCGGTATCGGAGAGGGTGTCGCGATGGAGGTTACGGATCACATCGACACGCGCTTCAGCATCGGCGGTGTGGCTCTGGGTCTGGCCGAGTGCATTCTCGAGGCGGGCATGGAGTTGCTCCATGCGTGCTTCGAAGTCGGCGCGTTCGCTGCGGTGAGGGCGGTTGCGCACCGAGGCGACCAGATCGTCGATCACCTGCACGGCGTCCTGCCATTCCGCGCTGGCGATACCCCGGCGCAGGTGGAAGAGCTGCATCACGCGCTGCCAGTCGCTGTTCAGGAAATCGAGCACCGGGGCGGGGAGCGAGATGCCGTCGATGCGCTCGCGAAGTGCCTGGTAGACCGCGTCGCGGGCCGCGTTGGTGCGCGCGTCGGCCTCGGCCCTTTCGGCGGTGCGGCGCTCCATCTTGAGCGCACGCTGCTCCGTGCGCGTGGCGTGTTCCTGCAGGCGGCTTGCCGCCGCCCGGTAGCAGGCCTGATCGTTCTCCCCGGTCAGCACCTCGTCCACGACGCCGCGCAACTGCGCGAGCAGCACGGTCTGTACCTCTGCGTTTTCCGGGTCCCAGCCGAGGCCTGCACGGGCCATGAGATCGATCAGTTGCCGCGCCGGGTGCGCGGCATCGGCGAAGAAACTGCGATCCTGCAGCGCGAGGCGCAGCACGGGCAGTTGCAGGCGCGCGATCATCGCCTGTATTTCCAGTGGCAGGTTGCGGTCGGCATTCACCGTGTCGAAGAACAGTGTCACCAGTCCGATGGTGTCGTGGTCGGTGGCAGCAAGTGAGAGTCGGCCCGTCTGGCGTGCGATGGCGGCAAGGGCTTCACGGATGTCCGGCAACGGGGCGTTGCCGGCATCGAGCCAGGTTGCGCTCCCTTGCAACTCCGCCACAAGGTTTGCGAGCCCCGCCGTGCTGACGCTGGCGGGCACGGCAGCGGTGGCCGTGCTGACCACGCTCGCGGGCAGTGCGGGCGCGACGGTACGCAGACGCGCCAGCAACTCGCTGATGTCGCGCAGGTCGGATGCGGCACGGCTGCTCTCTGCGGCTGCGGGGGCTGCAGCCTCCGGGCCCTGATCAGCCGGACGTGAGCGGGCGTCGGGTTTGCGCGAGCCCCGCGTGAGGGGGGAGAGTTCGGGCAGCACACCCGCCTCGCGCAGCAGGTCGTTCGCGGCGCTGTAAAGCTCTCCCAGGCAGGAGAGCACGCAACTGTCGAACTGGCTGCAGAGCGGACGCAGGATCCTCGGGTCCGGGCCGAGCATCGACGAGGCCTCCAGGAAGGCCCGGGTGATGTTCGCGGGGTCCAGGGGGTTGTCCGCTTCCTCGAAGGGCACAGCTGCGATGCGCAGCATCCGCTCGTGCAACTGGAAAAGCGCTTTCTGCGCCCGGTCGCGGGCGCGGTTGGCCATGCCGGCGGACAGCACATGGCGTTCGATCTGCTCCTGCGACACGAGTTCCAGCGAGTCTGCGCTGAAGCCGGGAGCCGTGGCTGCGGTCTCCGGGGGCGTGATGATGCGCTCGAAACCGGCGCCCAGGCGGGCGAGGAAGTCACTCCTGATCGTCTCCTGGCTACGCGCCATTTCGCGCAAAGCGTCGAGGAAGCGTTGCTGCTCGCTCACCACGGGCGTGGAGCCCGCGAGTTCGACCATCACCCTCTGCAGCGAGACGAAAAGCTCCGCCATCCCACGGGTGAGCGCCTCCGCGGCAAGCCCGCCCAGCGAGTTCAGCAGGGCCGCCTGGTCCGCGACGTCGTTCGGCGTGGGTGTGGGTGTGGAGGAAGGCATGTTCGTGTCACGTTCAGGAAGCCGCAAGGGTAGACCAAAGAACTGCCCGCTGTCGTGGCAGAGGGCGTGACGGGGGCTTCGGTGGTGCCCGATACTGGGTCGCGTTTGCCGACACGCGGAGCCCCCCGGATGTTGCAGTTCCTGACCGAAGAAGATCTCGCGTTCCGCGATACCGTGCGCCGCTGGGTGGATGCCGAGGTGCCCAAAGACTGGTGCCGCGCGCTGGAGCGGCGCGAGCACGAATTCCCCGAGATGCTCTGGGAGCGGCTGACCGCCTTCGGGGCACACGGCATCGGTATCCCCGAGGAACTGGGCGGGCAGGGCGGCAGTATCCTCACGCAGGCGCTCTTCGCCCGTGAACTCGCGCGCACTGCGGCCGGGTTGAGCTGGGTCTGGGGCGTCACCTCTTTCAGTGGCAGCAAGGCCATCGGCTATTGCGGCTCCGAGGAACAGCGCCGCGAATTCCTGCCACAGATCGCGGCGGGCAAGCTGCGCACTGCGATGGCCTTCACCGAGCCGGGCGGCGGAACGGATCTCCTCGGCGGCATGCGCACCCGTGCGCGGAAGGTCGATGGCGGTTGGGTGATCGACGGCGAGAAGATCTGGAGCACCTGCGCCCACGTTGCCGATTACCTCTTCCTGATGGCGCGCACCCGCACCGAGGTGGACAAGCGCTCCGACGGCATCTCGATCTTCTTCGTGCCCCGCCGCAGCTCCGGCATCACGATCACGGAACTCCCCAAACTCGGCATGCGTTGCGTTGCCTCCTGCGCGGTGCGGCTGGAGGAGGTCTTCGTGCCCGACGAGTTGCTGCTTGGCGAGGAGGGAAGGGGCTGGCGCCCGTCCACACGCCCGCTGAACAACGAGCGACTGGTGAATGCCGCCACGTGTCTGGGCATGCTCGACGGCGTGCTGGAAGACGCGCTCGCCCACATGCGCACGCGGCAGGCCTTCGGCCGGCTGATCGGGGAGTTCCAGGCGTTGCAGCACTACGTGGCCGACATGGCGATGTGGCAGGCGCAGGGCGAGTTGCTGGTGCTGAACACCGCGGCGCTGCAGGCAGCCGGCAAGCCGAGCGCCATGGAGTCGAACATGGCGAAGGTGCTGTGCTCGGAGTACGTGAGCAAGGCTGCGGACCTGGGTATACAGATCCTGGGCGGCATGGGTTACTCGGCCGAGACCGATATGCAGCGTTACTGGCGCGATTCGCGGCTGTTGCGCATCGGACCGATCAGCAACGAGATGGCGCGCAACCAGATCGCCGAAGGGCTCGGCTTGCCACGTTCGTTCTGAACGGTGTGCAGGAAGCAGGTCGCGGGCAGGGCCCGCGACCGTGCGGGGATCAGCCCTGCTTGGGGCCGCCCGAGGTGCCGGGCCAGCGGGTGCCGCTGATAGTGTCGACGAAGGGCCAGAAGCCCACAGGATCCAGCGCGCCTGCCAGCGTGATGCGGCGGTCGCGGAAAATCGGCGTCCACAGCCTTGCGCTCAGTTGCTCGCGCATCGGCAGCAGGGTGGCGATCGGATCCCAGACGCTCTCGCGCAGTGTGAGCGTGCCCTTGAGTTCCTGCAGGAACGCCGTGCCGTACTTGCTGTAGACGCGCACCACGTGCGGCGGGAAGTCGTAGGCGCAAGCGCTCGGGTCAACGGTGCGCAGTGACTTTATCCACCACTCGTTGGTCTCGTGATCGGCGGGGATAGGGAGCGTCTCGCTCACCTCGCCGCGGAACTCGATGAAGGTCACGCCCTGATGCACGCATTTCGCTTCGACGTGGTTGCCGAGGCGGAAGTAGGTGGTGTCGCAGGGGAATTTGGGCTGGCCCCACAGGTCGTGGCAGATGAAGAGCGGCGCTTCCTGGTCGATGCCGATCGCCAGCGTGTACTCGCCGGCCGTGCCGTTGTAGTCGGCGTCGACGTTCACCACCAGCCCGAGTTCGGGTTCGTTCTGCACGGGGAAGTTGTAGATCGTGACGGTCACGTTGGGCTCGGCGCCCGGCGTGATGCCCGGTGGCAGGAGCGCCGCGATCGCCGCCGCATCGCTGCGGTAGCGGATCTTCAGCATCGGCCAGTTGAGGATGTCGCCGGGATTGCCTTGCGGGCCTTGGGGGGTGCTCATGATGCCTCCGGGGAGCGGTGCAGCGGGTGATGCCGCATGGTAGCCCGCGCCGGAGGCAGCACGGGCGATCCTGACAAGAGTGTCATCCGCGACGGGTGGAGGCGTCCTCGGCGGCGTCTGCCACGATGCGGGCGAGTTCCACCACGCTCCGGATGCCGGTCTTGCGCAGGATGCGGGCCTTGTGGATCTCGACGGTGCGGTGGCTGATGTTCAGGCGACGTGCGATCTCCTTGTTGGCAAGACCACCGATGGCAAGGTCCATCACGTCACGTTCGCGCGGCGTCAGGGCGGCCACGCGCTCCTGTGCGGTATGGCTGCGCCGCACGTGTTCGCGCATGCGCTCGCCTTCCTGACGGGCGAGTTCGATGGCCTCGAGCAGCTCCGCGCGTTTCACCGGCTTGGTGAGGAAGTCGACGGCGCCGGCCTTGATGGCCTTGACGCTGGTGGGAATGTCGCCGTGCCCCGTGAGGAAGATCACGGGCATCGCAACACCGCGGCGCTCCATCTCTTCTTGCAGGTCGAGCCCGCTCATGCCCGGCATCATCAGGTCGACCACCGCGCAGGTTGCGCGTTCGTCAGTTTCCTCGGCGAGGAATTCTTCGGCGCTGGCGAAGCTCTGAACCTCGAACTTCGCCTGTTCCAGCAGCAAGCCGAGGGAATCCCTTACGGCGGCGTCGTCGTCGATCAGGTAGACCAATTCCGTGTCTTCAGAGCTCATCTGCTATGGGTACCGTAAAGCGGAAGGTGGCGCCGGGCGAAGCATCGCGCTCCAGCCAGAGCTGACCGCCCTGAGCATGGATCAGTGAGCGGCTGATAGAAAGCCCCAGACCCAGACCGCCGCGTTTGGCGCTCCGGAAGGGCCTGAACAGCACCTGCGCGAGTTCGGGTGGAATGCCCGGGCCCATGTCCTGCACCGAGACCTCTGCCATCAGGGGGTCTGCGCCCCGGTGCGAGGCGATCGTGAAGGAGGGGTCCGTGATACCCGCGCCCAGCATGGCGTCGAGCCCGTTGCGCAGCAGGTTGTGCAGTACTTTCTCGATCTGCAATGGGTTGCCCACGACCTGCGGCAGGGCAGGGTCGAGCATGAGGCTCACCTGGAAATTGAGCGATTCGCGCGTGCGCACGCGCTCGATCACATCGCGCACCAGGGTGTTCAGGTCGAAGATCTTCTTGTCATCACCCTCGGTGCGCAGTTGCCCGATGAGATCGTGCAACACCTGCCCGGCACGCTGTGCCTGCAGGTTGCAGCCGAGCACGGCGCGCTGCATCTGTTCGGACCAGCCGGATTCCGCTTGCATGGCCCGCAGCGCCACCTCGCTGTAGGCGGCGATGGCCTCGAGGGGCTGGTTCAGCTCGTGCGCGAGCGCAGCGGCTGTCTGGGCGATCAGCTGTTCTTTCATCAGGGCGTCCATCTGGCGCCCGTGTTCCTCGGATTTCTCTTCAAGCGTCTTGCGCTGCGTGATGTCTTCCATCACCACGATGAAGTAGTCGGGGCTTCCCCTTTCGTTGCGCGCCACCGACACCGTCACGTTGACCCAGCTGAGGCGACCGTCCGGCGTGCGGTGCTGGCGCTCGGTGGCCGCGGAGGCGCGTGTGCCCGAAAGCAGGGCCTCCTCGATCTCCGGCTCGCGCCAATTCGTGTCGGCGACTGCCTCGTCACCGCCACCCGAGAGCAGGCTGCGCAGGTTCTCGCGGCTCATGCCAAGGATCTCGCAGAACTTGTCGTTGGCGCGTAGCAGGCGCCTGTCGAGCCCCACGTGCGCGAGGCCTACGGCTGCCTGCTCGAAGGTGGCGCGGAAGCGTGCCTCGGATTCGCGCAGCGCCTCGGTGGCGTCGCGGAACACGGACACGTAGAGGCGCTGTTCGGCGCGATCGAGCAGCCCGAGGTGCACATCGACAGGGAAAAAGGAGCCGTCTTTGCGGCGGTGATGCCCCTGCAGCACGATGCGGGAGCCTGGCTCCACGCCCAGCCAGAGAGATTGCGCGGCAGCGATGTCCAGATCGCGACTGATGTCCGCGATGCTGAGCTGGCTGATCTCGCCCGGCTGGTACCCGAGACAGCGGCACGCTTCCTGATTAGCGGCCAGAAGGCGGCCTGCATGGTCGTGCACGAGGAGGGCGTCCGGCATCGCGGCGTCGAGCAGCGAGCGCAGTTCCTCCTTGTCGAGCGCGTCGACCAAACCCGCCAGAGGCATGCGCAAAAGCCCTTATCCCGTAGTGGTCTCGCACGCTAGGTGCTGGAGCATGTGGCGTCAACGACACCGGCTACATATGTGGGTAAGGGTGAACACGTATAGGGGTTGGCGCGGACAGCGCTCGCCTGCGGCTTCGGGGAACATGACCTCCTCTGAAGGTCTTCCCGGTACGACCTGCGTGTGGCGAACGAAGCCGCCGCACGGTCAAAGGCCTGCAGCTTGCGTGCACGGTGGATCCGCCATGGACGGTGGGATCTCTCGGGGTGAGTCGGAGGATCCGGCTCAGGGCGCTGTCTGGTGGTTTCCGTCGGTCCCGGGAATGGGCCGCGTAGTACGGAACCACCGCACGCCTTCCCCCGTCTGTCCAGGATCCACCGGGCATGCTTCTTTTTCTTTCTGTTTCTTCTGTCCCGTACTCGGACCGCCTCTTTTAAGGGCTGCCGCGTATAGGTGCCTGCTCTGATGGTGCCCTCCTGTGTGATCGCTAGAGTGAAGCCTCCGGTGAGGATGCGCAGCAGCGTTGCGATCGAATCCCCTCACCGGCTGAGCAGTCTGGACGAGAAGGGGGATCAACGGTCATGGGACGCGACGAGCGCATGGAGAACATTGCAGGCTTCACGCGGACGCCCTCTTCTTTGGGTGCCGTGGCTGCCACCGGTGTGGGGCCGTCCATGAGAGCCGCGTGGGATATGGACGCGGAATACGCGCGCCTCGAGGCGTGGCTGGGCGTGTTGCGCCTGATGCCTGAATGCCCTGGTCTTCGTGCTGTCCATCCCGGCGCGCCCGTGGCTGCATGTTGCGACGAGGGTACCCGTGGCATCTGTTCCGAAGGCATCAGGGCGCTCGGCACAGATATGCTCGACTTCATGAGCGACCATTTCGCGCGGGAGAACACCCTGATGCGTCGCGGCAACGGCATCCGGGGCCTGCGGGAGCTGTTCGAGCTTCACACAGAGGATCACGGCACCATCATGAGTGCAGTGGTGAAAGCCCTCGAAATGCCCACTCCTTGCGCGCAGAAACGCGCGATGGGTTCGCTGCTCGACAGCCATGTGCGCCGCCATCTGCTCACGCATGATGCCTCGCTGCGCGAGCAATTGCCCCGGCTATGCCACGAGCCGGCTGTGGCGGGCCATAAACGCTAGGTTGCCGGGCGCAGTTCCTGCGCCCGCAGCGTATGCCTGATGCGCGGTGTGCCGTTCACATCACGCACCTCCATGTGCACCTCGGGGCCTGACTCCCAGTCGATCTCGATCAGCCCGAAATTCTGCTCGCGCAGGACCTCGCTCACGCGGTTGGCGTTGGGTGGCGTGACGGGCCAGACCTCCGTCAGACCGCTGGAGGTGAGGTCCCACAGCGGGTAGGGCACGTTCATGTCGAGGCAGGAGAGCTCGGCGTAGTGGGTGTCGCCGCTGATGCAGAAGAAACCCTCCGCGCGCGTGCGGCGCAGCACATCGATCAGCCGCTGGTGGTCGTGACCGAAATTGCGCCACGCCTCCCAGCCCGAGAAATCCGCCAGCACTTGCAGGCTGGAGGCAAAAAGCCGCAATTCCGCCGGCTCGTGCAGCGTTTTCTCCAGCCACTGCCACTGCCGTTCGCCCAGCATCGTGGCCTCATGCGCGGGGTTCGGCAGGTAGTAGCCCGGCACCTCCTGGCCCGCATCCGCAAAGCTCTGTGCCCAGGCCTTGTAGTCCTTGCCGCCCATGTCGGTCTTGACGGTGCCGGTGCGGTTGAAGCGCAGGTCGGGCAACAGGATCTGCAGGCGTTTTCCCGGTGGGCCCAGCGTGACGGCGGTGTAGATGCCATCACGGCTGCGACGCGGCGAGTCTGCGGGCTCGCCCCAGAAATCACAGAAGATCCGCCGCGATTCCTCCTTCATGGGGTAGTCACCGCCGGCATCGTTCTCGCCGAAGTCGTGGTCATCCCAGGTGGCCAGCACGGCCGTGCGCTCGCGCAGGCGCCGGAAGCCCGGGCTGGCGGCGAGTTGCGCGTACTTGGCGGTCAGCACCGACATGTCGCGCGTGTCGCCGTAGATGTTGTCGCCCAGGAAGACGAAGAGTTCGGGTTCGGCCGCGATGATCGCCTCCCAGATCGGCTGGGGTTGATCCTGATCGCAGCAGGAACCGAAGGCGATGCGGCGCGGGGCCTGCTTCGGGCTCGGGCGCATGAGCGGTTCCAGCCGTATCGCGCCCGCCTGTGCAGTGTGGCCCACGGCTGCCGCCAGCCCGAGCGCGCCGGCTTGCAGAACGCGACGGCGGCGCGGATCGGTAGGTATCCCGTCCATTCAGTACTCCTGCCTGCGCCTCGGGTTCAGAGTCCCAGCGCAGAGCGCATCACGTAGAAGAGATAGCTCTGCTCCTGCACGCCGTACACCAGTTGTGAGCCCGGGCCCACCGCGAACACGGGTACGTCCTCGCCACCGTGGGTCTCGGCATCCAGAGGGATCAGCGCTTCCTGGTGGTAGTTCGGATGCGTGGTGTCAGTGGTGGCGATCTCCGGCACGCGGCCCGTGCGTGCCGGTAGCTCGTAAACGCCCTCGCCGGGAACATCCGCGTGGAAACCACGCCCGTTCGCGTAGCCCGCAGTGGTGTAGGGAAGGCCGTCCTCGGCCTTCGCGGGGGCGGTCTCGCCCACTTCCACCACCTTGCCCAGGATCGGATTGCCCCGCTTCGCGTAACCCGCGATCGTGAAACCGTGGCTGTGGTCTGCGGTTACCACCACCAGTGTCTCGCCGGGGGTGATCTCCTGCAGCGCCGCACGCACGGCGTCTGAAAGCGCGATGGCGTCGGTGAGTGCGCGGTAGGCATTGCCTGCGTGGTGCCCGTGGTCGATGCGGCCCGCTTCCACCATCAGGAAAAAACCCTTCGGATTGCGGGAGAGGATACTGATCGCCTTGGTGGTCATCTGGGCGAGCGAGGGTTCGCCCGCGGTGTCCTGCTTGCGGTCAGCCTCGAACTCCATGTGCGAGCGCTCGAAGAGGCCGAGCAGATGCGTGGTGCGATCCGGGTCGATCGCGTCGAAGCCTTTCTGGTCGAAAACGAACTGGCCGCCGAACTTGCGCTGCCATTCCTTCACCAGATTGCGGCCGTCACCACGCGCTCCCTTTGCACCGTTGTCTTCAGGGTCTTTGGCCGAGCGCGGAAGGAAGTTCGCGCGGCCACCGCCCAATACCACCTCGATCCCGTCACCGATGCCGCCCTTGCCGAAGCGGTCGACCAATTGCGAGGCGATGTCCGGTACCGTGGCACCGGCGGGGCGGTCCGTGTCGGCCTCCCAATCGCGTGCGGCGGTGTGCGAGTAGGTGGCGCCCGGCGTGGCGTGGGTGATGCGGGCGGTGCTCACGATGCCAGTGGCGAGCCCGGCTTTCTCGGCGAGTTCCAGCAAGGTCTCCTGCGCGGCCGCTGCCACTTTCTGTGCGGATGGCTCCTGTGCGGTGATGTTGCCGGCCACGCTCAGCACGCCGTCCAGTGTTTTCACGCCCGTCATCATGGCGCTCATGGTGGGTGCCGAGTCCGATACCTGCTGGTTTACCGTATAGGTCTTCGCCAGCGCGAGGTGCGGGAACTGCTCGAAAGACAGAGAATTCTCCTCGCCGCGCTCCCCGCGCAGCTGGCCCTCGAGTATCCGCGCTGCAGTGACCGTGGAGACGCCCATTCCATCGCCCACGAAGAGGATCACGTTCCGCGCGCGCTCGGGCCCCCCGGGGGACCAGCTGCGCGCCTTGCGCAGTGCGATCTCGCCTTGCTGCTTCCACCAGGCCGGATCGGCATCGCTGCTCGGTGGCGGAAGGGGCGATTCGGCAATGGCCGAGGCGGCGAGAAGGAGTGCCGCGGCACAGGAGAGAGCGGTTTTCACAGTGTTTACCCCGGTTGCAGGACGGTTGAGCACATCCAACCGCCACTCCATGACACATCTACGACAGCCACCTGCCGCGCAACGTGTGAAAGGCTCGCCACGCGCGGCGCTTTTGTGGAGTATCGCGCCTCAGGAGGATGCCTGTCATGCGCCCCGAGCCTGATGAACCCGGCCGAGCATCGCGAATGAGTCTGCCCTCGCGCGGTGTACGTGCCCTGCGCCTGTGTGCGGCGGTGACGCTGCTGCTGCTCTCGGTCGCCTGCTCGGTGGTGGGGGTGCTCTACGAGCGCCTTGATCTGCTGCTCGGGCTGGAAGCAGAGAGCTGGCTCGACCTCGATGGCGGGCAACTGCACACGTTCCGCCACGCGGTACGCCAGCGCGTCGAAGAGAACCGCCGCGAGGAATTGCCGCACTACATCGCCTTTCTAGAACTCGCCGCCACCCGCGTGGCCTCGCCGCCGGATGCCGCGACACTGCAGGCCGATGCAGAGGGTTTGCGCCTCATGTTGCGTGACACCATCCGCCGCAGCCTTCCTTTGGTGGCCGACACGCTCGTTTCGCTGCGGCCCGGACAGATCCGGCACCTCGAGGAGCAATTCGCGCAAAACAATGCCGAGTACGCCGAGGAGTACATGGAGCTTTCGCCCGAGCGTTTCCGCAAGAACAGGCTGCGGCGCTCGCGCGAGGCCGTCGAGCGCTGGACGGGGCGGCTGGACGCCTCACAGCGTGAGCGAGTGGCGTCTCTCGTGGATACTGTGCCGGACGGCTCGGCCGCCTGGAGTGCCTATTCAACCGGGTGGCAGCAATCGCTGCTGACGGAGTTGCGCGCGGGCGTCGGGCGCGATCGCCTGCTCGGGCTGCTGGAGACCTGGTGGACGACGGATGCGGCGATGGATCCTGCCTATGTCGCGCAACTCGAGGACAACCGGCGCCTGATCGCCGACTCGCTTGCGAGCCTCCTGCCCACCCTGAGCGATCGGCAGCGCGCCCGGGCCGCGCGGGAATTCCGCGAGCTGGCCGCAGACCTGCGCGAACTGCAGCACCCACAGCAGGGCGGGGAAGGGCAGTGATCTGCCCGTCGTATCAATTGCCAATACGGAGTGCACACTATGAAACGCCGGAGCCTCTTCACCCTGCTTGCCGCCGCCGGACTCGTTTCGCGCGCACACGCTGCGCCCGAGGCCGGGCCGCGCGCTGACCGCATCGAACTCGACGACGCCGAGTGGCAGAAGCGCCTCACGCCGGAGCAGTACCGCGTGCTGCGCGAGGAGGCCACCGAAGCCCCG
Source organism: Pseudomonadales bacterium (assembly GCA_044352225.1). Lineage (GTDB taxonomy): Bacteria > Pseudomonadota > Gammaproteobacteria > Pseudomonadales > UBA5518 > UBA5518. The sequence continues at coordinate 20,135 of JBILEG010000001.1, forward strand.
GGCAGCAGCCCTCTCAACCATGAGAAACGCCGTGGCACCTTTGTATGTGCGGGCTGCGATCTGCCGATCTTCGATTCGCGGACGAAATACGAAAGCGGCACGGGATGGCCCAGTTTCTTCGATGTGTTGCCGGGTGCGGTGGGCACCAAGCGCGACTGGAGCCTGGTGATTCCGCGCACGGAATATCACTGCGCCCGTTGCGGCGGTCATCAGGGGCATGTCTTCGACGATGGCCCGGCACCGACGGGGTTGCGTTACTGCAACAACGGTGTGGCATTGCGCTTCGAGGTGGCGGCATGAAGACGGCGGTGCTTCGATTCGTTTTCGCGATACTCGTTTTCAGTGCCGCAGGCGCGCGTGCGGCGACCGATACGGCCGTCTTCGCGGGTGGCTGCTTCTGGTGCGTGGAGTCGGATTTCGACACCCTGCCCGGCGTGATCTCCACTACCTCGGGTTATACCGGCGGGCATGTTGCCAATCCGAGTTACGAGCAGGTCTCGGCCAATCACACCGGTCATGCCGAGGCCGTGGCAGTTGTTTTTGATCCGCAGAAAGTCAGCTATGCGCAGCTGGTGGAGTTCTTCTGGCGCAGCATCGACCCGACCACCAAAGACCGGCAATTCTGTGATGCGGGGAGCCCCTACCGTTCGGAGATCTTCGTGCGTGGGCCGGAGCAGCGTGCCGTGGCCGAGGCATCACTTGCCGCGCTCGAGAAGAGCAAGCCCTTCGAGGCGCCGATCGTCACGGAAATCACCGACGCCGGCGAGTTCTATGCTGCCGAGGACTACCATCAGGACTACTACCGCAAGAACCCGCTGCGGTACAGCTACTACCGCTACGGCTGCGGGCGTGATGCGCGGGTGAAGGAGCTCTGGGGCAAGAGTGTGGCGCACTGAGCGCCGATCAGCCCTCTCCCTCTCCCTCTCCGGCCGCGGCGCGCTCACGGCGCCGCTCCTCCTCTCGCCGCACGTCCTCGATGTTCTGCAGCACGGCGTCCAGATCGACCGGCGTGCTGATTTCCTCCACGCGGCCGGTGAGCGCCACGCCGGGTTTCAGTTTGCCTGCCTCGTAGAGCTCCCAGATCTCCCGGCCGTAGGCGCTGCCGCGCAGGGCCGGCGCGAACTGGCCCAGATACAGCGCAAGATTCTCCGTGTCGCGTTCGAGCATGCGCGCCGCGTGGTTGTTGCCGGCAGCGTCCACCGCTTGCGGCAGGTCGATGATCACGGGGCCGTCGGCACTCACCAGGATGTTGAATTCCGAGAGATCGCCGTGGACAAGGCCCGCGCACAGCATGCGCACCACCTGGTCGATCAGGAGGTCGTGCCAGGCAAGCGCGAGTTCTTCCGAGAGCTCGAGTTCCGAGAGGCGTGGTGCCGCGTTGCCGTGTTCGTCGGCGACCATGTCCATCAGCAGCACGCCTTCGAAGAAGCCATGCGCCCTGGGCACCCGCACGCCCGCGGCGGCGAGGCGGTAGAGCGCCTGCACTTCGGCTGTTTGCCAGGCGGATTCGACTTCCTTGCGGCCGAAGCGCGAGCCTTTTTCCATGGCGCGGGCGCGGCGGCTGCCTTTCACCCCACGGCCCTCGCGGTACTCCACGGCTTGCCGGAAACTGCGTTGCTCGGCTTCCTTGTAGACCTTGGCGCAGCGGATGTGCTCACCGCAGCGCACCACGTAGACGGCCGCTTCCTTGCCGCTTTTGAGTTGCCGGATGACCTCGTCGACGATGCCGTCCTCGAGCAGGGGTTCGAGGCGCGGCGGTATGCGTTGGCGTGCTATGGGAGGGATCTCTATCGGGGCGGGGATGGGCGCGAGTATAGTTCAGCGATCCTGCTGGGCAGGGGCTGTTCCCGTGTGAATCGGTCAGGCCTGGTGCGGTGAGGGTCGCGGGCGTGGGCCGTTCCTACGGGATGGGTCGCGGGCGTGGGTCGCTCCTGCGGGGGTGGGTCGCGGGCATGGCCCGCTCCTACGGGATGGGTCGCGGGCGTGGGCCGTTCCTGCGGGGGATAGGTCGCGGGCATGGCCCGCTCCTACGGGATGGGTCGCGGGCATGGCCCGCTCCTACGGGGAATGGGTGCGGGCATGGCCCGCTCCTACGGGATGGCCTGTTGTAGGAGCGGGCCATGCCCGCGACACAAAGCCGGACATACACTGCGACATCCCGACCAGGGATTCACAAGGGGAGACAACGCACATGCCATCCGAGCCCATCCGCTCCCCCCTGATCCTCGGCGCCAGCCTCGTGATCGGCCTCGCTCTGCTGGGATTGCTGCTCGGCAACTCCGCCATCCGCGTGAAGGAATACGAGCGCACGGTCGCCGTGAAGGGGCTCTCGGAGCGCGACTACCCCGCCGACACCGTGATCTGGCCGATCCAGTTCTCGGCCGCCAGCAACGAACTCCCCGATCTCTACGCCACCATCGAGCGCAACACCGGCGCCATCCGCGAATACCTGCTGCAGCAGGGCGTGCAGCAGAGCGAGATCACACTCACACCCCCCGTAATCGTCGACAAGGCCGCCCAGCGCTACGGCGAGAGCCCCCGCGCCGAGTTCCGCTACACCGCGCTGCAAACCGTGACCGTGTACTCGGGTGCCGTCGAGAAGGTGCGCGGCATGATGACCGGCCTCGCCTCGCTCGGCCGCCAGGGCATCGCCATCACTGGCGGCGAGTACGACAACGCGCCGGAGTATCTCTTCACGCGGCTGAACGACGTCAAACCCGAGATGATCCAGGAAGCCACCACCAAGGCCCGCGAGGTGGCGCAGAAGTTCGCGTCGGATTCCGCGAGCTCGCTCGGCAAGATCCGCTCCGCCTCGCAAGGCCAGTTCACCATCGAGCCACGCGACAAGAACAATCCCCACATCAAGAAAGTGCGCGTGGTCTCCACCGTTGAGTACTACCTCTCGGACTGAGCCGCCACGGCGCGGCCTCTTCGCGCTGATCGGGCCGGGGCTGCTGATCGCCGCCACCGGTGTCGGTGCGGGTGATCTTGCTACCGCGGCGTTTGCCGGCAGTCAGCTCGGCACCGCGATCCTCTGGGCTGCGGCTCTTGGTGCCTTCCTCAAGTTCGTGATCAACGAGGGTCTCGCACGCTGGCAACTCGCCACCGGCGAGACGCTGATCGAAGGCGCAGTGCGCCACGGCGGGCGCTGGCTCGCGTGGGTTTTCCTGCCCTATCTGTGGCTGTGGTCCTTTTTCGTGGGCTCTGCGCTCATGGCCGGTTGCGGTGTGGCGCTGCATGCGTTGCTGCCGTTGGTGGCGGATCCGGAGCGGGGCAAGATTCTCTGGGGTGTGATCAGCAGCCTGCTCGGGCTCGCGCTCGTGTGGGGCGGCGGTTTTCGCAGTTTCGAGAAAGCCATGAGCGCCTGCGTGGTGCTGATGGTGGCCAGCATCCTGGTGATGGCCGTGGTGCTGTGGCCCGGTTGGGGCCCGGTGCTGGGCGGCTTGCTGTTGCCGGTGATTCCCTCAGCCGAGGGCGGCGGGCTGCGCTGGACGGTGGCGATGATGGGCGGCGTGGGCGGCACGCTCACCATGCTCTGCTACGGCTACTGGATCCGCGAGGAAGGCCGCCGCTCACTCGCGGATCTGAAGACCTGCCGTATCGATCTCGCCTTTGCCTATGGCATGACGGCGTTGTTCGCGATGGCGATGGTGGTCGTGGGCAGCGCCACACCGCTCGAAGGCAGCGGTGCGCGCTTGCTGCTGCAACTGGCCGAGCAACTCGGTGCTGCGCTGGGGCCGGCGGGGCGCGTGCTGTTCCTGCTCGGTGTGCTGGGCGCGGTAGTGAGCAGCCTGCTGGGTGTGTGGCAGTCGGTACCGTATCTCTTCGCGGATCTGTGGTCGCTCGCGCGCCACGGCGTGGGTGAGCAGGGCGCGCGTGATCCCGTGGACACCCGCGCCGCGCCCTATCGCATTTACCTGCTGCTGCTCGCCACGGTGCCCATGATCGGCTTGCTGGTCAGTTTCAAGGAGATGCAGCGCCTCTATGCCACGGTGGGCTCCACCATCGTGCCGCTGCTGGCCCTCGCGCTTTTGCTCCTGAACGGACGCAGGGCGTGGGTGGGCGCATCGGCAAACCGTCCGCTCACGGTATTGGTTCTGCTGGGTGCGCTGGGCTTTTTTGCTGCGTTGGGCTGGTCCGGCCTCGCTGACTGAGGCGTAACGCCTTACCGATGATTCACTTGCCCCCACCATCCGCGCACCAATAATGGCGCGAAGTGCAGGAGTTCTGGCTCATGGACCGCTACATCGTCATCTCCTCCGACTGCCACGCCGGCCTGCCGGGCCACATGTACCGCGATTACGTCGATCCGTCGCTGCGCGAGATCTTCGATGTTGCCTATCCGCTGCAGGCCCAGCGCATCAAGGCCGCTGAAAAAGCCTTCCTGATCCAGGAAATCAACGACCAGTGGCGCTCGGGAATCGAGCAGCAGCTCACCGGCGCGTGGGATCACAGCGAGCGCATCCGCATGCTCGATGCCGACGGCATCGCGGGCGAGGTGATCTTCGTCGACGGCGTCACCGAGATGAACACGCCGCCCTTCGGCGCCGGCTTGAGCCTGCCCACCAAGGACATCGTGCCGGACTTGCAGTGGGCCGGTGCGCGCGCCCACAACCGCTGGCTCGCGGAGCTCTGCTCGCAGGCACCGGCGCGGCATTTCGGCGTGGCGGTCATGCCGCTGCTGTGGGACGTCGAGCTCGCCGTGAAGGAGTTGCGCATCGCGCACGCAGCCGGCCTGCGCGGCGCCATGATCCCCAACCTCACCGCGCCCTTCCCGCTCTATCACCACCGTCGCTACGACCCGTTCTGGGAGGCTTGCGAGCAACTCGGCGTTGTCGTGTGCTTCCACTCGGGTGCGGCGCCCAATGAGGAATTCTTCGGCCCCGGCTGGCCCGAAAAGGCCGACGCCGATTACCCCGGCGCGATGGGTATCTATGTCTCCGAGATCCTCTGGTGGACCTACCGTCCGCTCACCTTCCTGATCTGGGGCGGTGTGTTCGAGCGCTTCCCGCGGCTCAAGGTGAGTTTCACCGAGACCGGCTGCGGCTGGATGCTGCCGCCGTACCTGCGCCTGCTGGACCACAACTACCACGACGTGCAGTTCTCCGCGAAGCTCGGTGATTTCCGCTCGCATCTCTCGATGTCGCCGAGCGATTACTTCCGGCGCAACGTGGCGATAGGGCAGTCGTGCATGCCGCGCTCGGACGCCGAGATGCGCCACGAGATCGGCCTGGGGCAGCTCATGTGGGGCAGCGACTACCCGCACCCCGAGGGCTCGTGGCCGCACACGGCACCGCATCTGCAGAAGACTTTCTCCGGCCTGCCGGATGCGGACATCGCCGCGATCCTCGGCGAGAACGCGATCCGTTTCTACGGCTTCGACCGCGACGCACTCGCGGGCGTGGCTTCCCGTATCGGTCCGCGCCGCGCGGACTTCACCCCCACCTGACAGAGGTATTCCCCATGGGCAAGCGTTACGACTTCCCGATTCCCTTCGGCTGGTATGCCGTCAGCCTTTCGCGCGATCTGGCGGTGGGCGAGGTCAAACCCCTGCACTACTTCGGCAAGGAACTCGTGCTGTTCCGCACCGAGAGCGGCGAAGCCAAGCTCCTCGACGCCTACTGCCCGCACCTGGGTGCGCACATCGGGCATGGCGGCAAGGTGAAGGGCGAGCACGTGGCCTGCCCGTTCCACGGCTGGGAGTTCAACGGCGAGGGCGTGTGCAAGCACATCCCTTACGCCAAGAACATGCCCCCGCGTGCCGACGGCAAGCAGACGCTGCACGCCTATCCCGTGCAGGAGCAGAACAGCGTGGTGTGGGCCTGGTACCACCCCGATTGCGTGGCTCCGCTATTCGAGCTGGATGTCGTGCCTGAAGTGGGCGATCCGGGCTGGACGGATTTCCGCGTCTACGAGTGGACCATCAACACCGTGATCCAGGAGGCGGCCGAGAACGCTGCCGATGCCGCGCACTTCGTCTACGTGCACACCGCCAAAGACATTCCCCGTGGCGAGATCACGCACGAGGGGCACCGGCGCTTCGCCCGCTACGTGGGCAAGACGGCCGACATGGATGAGAACGGCCAGATCGACACCACCGGCACCCGCTGGCGCGAGACCGTCCTCGAGACCGCGAACTGCGGCCCGGGCATGACGCGCCAGCGTTTCATGGGGCTCTGCGACACCATCCAGATGGGGCTGGTGACACCCATCGACGACCAGAGCATGCATCTGCGTTTCTGCTTCATCCAGCCGCAGGGCCTGAACCCGCTGCAGCAGTTCATCGCACAGGCACTGACTGACGAGATCTCGCGGCAGGTGGAGCAGGACATCCCGATCTGGAACAACAAGATCTTCCAGCCCAACCCCATCCTCTGCGACGGTGACGGCCCGATTGCGCAGTTCCGGCGCTGGTTCTCCCAGTTCTATGCCAAGCCCTCGGGCGAGGATGCGCTGAAGCTCCGCGCTGTGTCCTGAGTGCGAGCCCTGCCGCTCCGGCGCTCAGCCGGGGCGGCTTTTCTGTCTTGAGCGCCTGCCTGCTGCAGGCGCTGCAGGCTTAGCTCCAGTCTTCTTTTTCTTCTTTTTCTTTTCGGGCTGCGCCTTGCCGCTGGGTGCGTCCTTTCTCTCAGGCCGCGCCGGCGGAGGCTTGTTGGGGCCGGTCGCGGGTACGCGGTGCTTCGGCTCGAAGCCTTCCACCTCGCGCCGTGGCAGTTGCTTGCCGATCAGCGTCTCGATGGCGGTGAGTTGCACGGCTTCATCGGCGCAGACCAGCGTGATCGCCTCGCCCACTTCGCCCGCGCGGGCCGTGCGCCCGATGCGGTGCACGTAGCCTTCCGCACTCACGGGCAGGTCGAGGTTCACCACCAGCGGGAGGGACGTGATGTCGAGCCCGCGCGCTGCCACGTCGGTGGCCACCAGCACCCGCGTCTCTCCTGCATTGAAGCGCTTCAGCGCCGCAAGGCGGGCGTGTTGGGGGATCTCTCCGTGGATCGCCTCGCTGGAGACGCCCGAATAACGCAGGCTGACGAGCACTTCGTCCACGCGCTTGCGCGTCTTGGCGAAGACCAGAAGCCGCTGCCAGCGCCGCGTGCGCAGCAGGTGGCAGAAGAGTTCGAGCTTGCGCTGCTTGTCGCAGGGGATCAGTGACTGCCGGATCGCGCTCACCGTGGTGTTGCGCGGCGTGGCGTCGATCTCCAGCGGGTAGTGCAGCATCGTCGCGGCCAGCGCGCGGATTTCGTCGGGGAAGGTCGCGGAGAAGAGCATGGTCTGCCGGCGCTTGGGCAAGAGCGCCAGGATCTCGCCGATGTCGCGGCTGAAACCCATGTCGAGCATGCGGTCCGCCTCGTCCAGCACGAGCAGCCGTACGCCGCCCAGACGAAGCGCGTTCTTTGCCTGCAGGTCGAGCAGTCGCCCGGGCGTTGCCACCAGGATGTCGGCGCCGCGGCGCAGCGCCATCATCTGCGGGTTGATGCTCACACCGCCGTAGGCCGCGAAGACACGCATGCGGATACTGGTGGTGTAGCTCCGGAGCGTGTCGGATACCTGCTGCGCCAGTTCGCGCGTGGGCACCAGCACCAGCGCGTGGATGCTGTTCGGAGGTGCCTCCGGCGATTCGGAGAGCAGCTGGATCAGTGGCAGCGCGAAGCCTGCGGTCTTGCCGGTGCCGGTCTGCGCCGCGGCGATGATGTCGCGGCCGCGCAGCGCAGCGGGTATGGCCTGCTTCTGGATCGGCGTCGGGGTGTGCTGGCCCAGGTCGGCGAGGGCCTTCAGCAGGGGTTCGATCAGGCCGAGGTCCTTGAAACTCATCTCTCTGCCACCGTTCGCGTCTCAAAAAAAAGCCCGGACGGATCCGGGCTCTCTGTGCGCCCCGGTGAGGGGGCGCCTGCGGGGGCGCTCGCTTACCAGCGGCCGCCACCGCCGCCGTAGCCACCGCCGCCGCCGGAGCGGCCACCGCCGCCACCGCCGCCACCGCCGTAGCCACCGCGGCCACCGCCGCCGCCGCCGCCGGGACGGCCACCGCCGCCACCCGTGCGCTCGCGCTCCATGGCCACGTTCACCTTGAGGGCGCGGCCCCCGAGGTCACGGCCGTTCAGTTCCAGCGCCTTTTCGGCCGCGGCCTGAGTGGCGAAGGTGACGAAGGCAAATCCCTTCGGGCGACCGGTCTCGCGATCCATGATCAGGGCGAGGTCCGTGATGTCGCCGTATTGCGAGAACAGGTCGCGCAGTTGCGACTCGTCCACGGAATACGGGAAGTTGCCGACGTAAAGTTTGTTCTGCTGCATGAGAGGTGGCTCCGGTTTCAGGTTTCACCGGCTTTTTCGTCGGTACCGGCAGATGCCGGTACTGGGGACAACGAATCGGCCGTCGCATCATCCGACGCAAAGGCGGGTTGAGCCTTGCGCTGGTTCTTCTCCTGCTGCTTTTCTTCTTTTTTCTGCTTCTTGGCGAGTTCGCGCTGCCGCTTCTGGAACGAGTAGTTGGGCTTTGCCACGAGTCACCTGCGAGGGGAACAAAGAATCCTGCGACGGGAGTACCGGAATCGGGGGCTGGGGCCTGTTCGGACAGCCCGGGCGATACCCGGTTGCACGGATGGTAACCCGTCTGGCGCCGGATAGCTTGCATCTTGTTCCGGAACCTTTACAGACGCGCGCGGCCGCCAAACGATCCGGTAGACTCCCCGGCCCGTAGTGCCTCCTCATCCGAATCCTCAGGAAACGCCCCCATGCCCGGCCTGCTGCCCGACATCGACCCCGAAGGTTTGCTCGAATTCTCGGTGGTCTTCACCGACCGCTCGCTGAACCACATGTCGGGCCGCTTCCAGGGCGCCATGCGCGATATCTCCGCGCTGCTGAAGCAGGTCTACCACGCCGAGGCCGTGGCCGTGGTGCCGGGTGGCGGCACCTACGCCATGGAAGCGGTGGCCCGGCAGTTCGGCACCGGCAAGAAGTGCCTGATCGTGCGCAACGGCTGGTTCAGCTTCCGCTGGACCCAGATCCTGGATGCCGGCGGCATCGCCTCTTCCTCCGTGGTGCTGAAGGCCCGCCCCATGGAAGCCGGCGCGCAGCCCGGCTGGGCGCCCGCGCCCATCGAAGAGATCGAGGCCGCTATTGCCGCCGAACGCCCGGATATGGTCTTCGCCCCGCACGTCGAGACCTCTGCGGGCATGCTGTTGCCGGATGAATACCTGCGCCGCATTTCGGCTGCCGCGCACGCGGTGGGTGCGCTCTTTGTGCTCGACTGCATCGCCTCGGGCACGCTGTGGGTGGACATGCAGGCAACCGGCGTGGATCTCCTGATCAGCGCGCCGCAGAAGGGCTGGAGCGCCTCGCCTTGCAGCGGGCTGGTGATGTTCAGCGCCGCTGCGCGTGAGCGCATCGAATCCACCACGAGTTCGAGCTTTGCCGTGGACCTGAAGAAATGGCTGCAGATCATGGCGACCTACGAGAACGGCGGTCACGCCTACCACGCCACCATGCCCACCGATGCGCTGCTGCATTTTCGCGACACCATGCTCGAAACCGCGGAGTACGGCTTCGACAAGGTCAAGGAGGAGCAGCTGGAGTTGGGTCGGCAGGTGCGGGACTTGCTGAAGGCCAAAGGCTTCCGCAGCGTGGCTGCGCCGGGCTTCGAGGCGCCGGGCGTGGTCGTCTGCCACACCGAGGACCCAGAGATGCAGAACGGCAAGAAGATGCGTGAGAAGGGCCTGCAGATTGCCGCAGGAGTGCCGCTGCAGTGCGACGAGGGCCCGGAGTTCCGGACGTTCCGTATCGGACTGTTCGGCCTGGACAAGCTCCACAACCCGGCGCGCTGCGTGGCGCAGCTTGAGGCTGCGCTGGGCTGATTGCCTCGGGTCTTGTTGTTGGAGCGGGCCATTCCCCGCTAGCGGAGTCTGGACAGGTTGCTGTCGCGGGCATGGCCCGGTCCTACGGGGATTGGTCGCGGGCATGGCCCGCTCCTGCGGGAGGGTGGGCAGGGCTGCTTACAGCAGCACGGTAGGCCTGCCCGAGAGCACATAAGAGATGCTCGTGGGCTCCAGGAAAAAGGCTACATCCGGCTCCACCATGCCAGCCTGCTCGGGCACGCATATCGAGTCGATCCAGGCCTCCAGCGAATCGAACCACTGTTCCGTCACGCCGTCGTAGTCCGCGTCCGGAAGGTCGAGGCCGTGGTTCTGGTCGTAATGGCGCACGGGTTCGCTGAGCGCGGGCACATTGCGGTAGAGACTGCCGTGGTGCTCGCGCCAGTGCGCGTGGAAGGCTGGCAGATCCAGTGCGGCGTTGTGGCGCACGATGGCCGAGAGCCGAAGCCCAGCCTCCTTGCCGCCCGTGCGCTCCACGATCACCGTGGGCGCCGCCGTGACCACGCTCGCGCTGCTCTGCGCCAACAGTCCTTCGCTCCACTCCGCCGGCAACGCCGCATCGAAGGCCGCCAGTGCCGCCTCGTCTGCGAAGGACTGCACCGAGACGCCGTCCCACTGCAGGTTTTCCAGTTCGGTCGCCTCGCGGCTGCGGGCGTAATCCTCGTCGAGCCGATGCAGCAATTCCCAGTGGAGCAGATGCCTGCGCAGCGCGGGATCCGCGGCCAGCACCTGCGTGTGACGCGCGATCCACGCCGGATGGAAGGCCTCGGGCGAGAGGCCCGCGGCGCGTCTCACGAAGCTGAAACGTTTGATCATCGGGCTGCCTCCTGTGCGGTTGTGGATCAATAGCGCCAGCTGCGCACATCGGCACCTTTGGGCGCTGTCATCATCATCCGCTCCACCGCCCATGGCAGCACCATCAGCGGGTAACGCAAACGGGAGTAGGCGTTGCTGCGCGTCTGGTCGCCGTTCCAGCAGTGCTCGTCGCGGTCGCCGTAATCCACCACCGCGTCTGCGGGCGGCTCGGCGCTGCGCAGGAAATCCTCCACCGCGTAGACCGCGTTGTTCAGGTAGTAGTTGTCCATGTCGCCCACGTAGAGGCGGAGCTTGCCGCGGAGCTTCGGGCCGAGCGTCTTCCAGTCGCGGCGCAAGATGTAGGAGAGATCGTAGTTCTCCTTCCAGTAAGCCACCGTGACCGGGTCGATCTCGCCGGTCTGCTTGTCCCAGACACGCCGCGGATAACCGTCTTCGCCCACGGGGGAGTACACGGCCTCCCAGATGTCGAACTGGTCCCCCGAGCGCCCACGCGTGCCGAGCGCGAGTTCCCAGTGGTTGTTCTCCTCGACCGTGGTGTCGATGTGGCCCAGCCAGTTGCGGTGCGCCGGGCGTGGCGTTCGCTTGAAGCGGTTGGGCATGAAGTAGGCGTTCTTGTCCTCGTAGAGGTTCACCGTCATGTAGTGCCGGAAATCGATGGGATCCGGGCAGGCGATCCAGGCGCCGTTGTAGTCGTCGGGGTAGAACATCTGCACCGCCATCGCTTCCCAGCCGCCGGTGCTGCCGCCGTAGACGAAGCGCGCCCAGCCTTCGCCAATGCCGCGGAAACGGCGCTCGATTTCGGGGATCAGTTCGTAGCGTATGGCATCGCCGTAGGGGCCGTTGTTGGCGGAATTCACCGCGTAGGAGTCGTCGTAGAAAGGCGTGGGATGCTGGATCTCGACCAGCAGCACGCGCGGAAAACCCTTGCCCTGCCACTGCTGGAAGAAATCCCAGGCCATCTGCTGTTCGATGCGGTTGTAGCCCTCGAGCTGGAAGCGCTCGCTGTACTCGGGTTTCAGATCCGGGTCGGGCGGGGTCTCGCGCCAGTCGGCCGGTGCCGACGGGAAATGCCCGTGGTTGATCACCAGCGGATAGCGCGCGTCCGGGTGTTCCCGGAAGCCCATCGGCAGCGTGACGAAGGCGGCGAGATACATGTCCCGTCCCCAGAATTTCGAGAGTCGTTCGCTGCGGATGCGGACATGCTTCACCCACGGTGTTTCGGTGAAGGCGGGAATCGGCGGGATTTCCTGGTCGAGCACCAGGTTGAAGACCTTGCTGCCCTCGATGGATGTGCCATTCCAGCGCACCGTCACAGGTTTGGAGTAGAGGTTGCCGGGCTTGGCACGCCACTGCTGGCCCTCGCCCTTGTCGGGCGCAAGTTTCAGCACGCGGCCGTCGCCCATGCGGAAGGTCTCGTAGCGGTTCAGGAAGGCCTGCACGCGGTACTCGCCTGCGGGTAGCGCGCTCAGCGTGCGCACCGGAAAGCCGAAGGCGCTGTCGTCCACGGGGCGGCGCGTGCCCGGCTTCCAACCCTCCACGTCCTGCCCGAAGAACGGAATGGCCGTGCCGCCCCAGCTCACGAGGTCGCGGGGCTCTTTTTCGGGGGATTGCTCGGCGGGTGCAGCGATGAACAGCAGACGGCCGTCCTGCGCGCCGTCTTTGAAAGCGGCGGGAAGTTCGATCTCGATGGGCGGCGCCGCGGCGAGCACGGGCGTGCAGGCGAGCAACAGGACGGCAAGCAGGCGGCAGCGCATGTGTTCTTCTCCGTTTGGTGCCGGCGCGATCTTAGCCCCGCCTGCGTGCCGCGGGTATAGTGCGAAGGCTGTCACTGAGGCCTCGTCGGGCGCGCGCACACCACATGAACAGGCTCTCGGTCGTTCCCTTCCTCGTTGCCTGTCTGGGTGTGGCCTTGCTCACGCTGATGGACGCGGTAATGAAGGATCTCTCCCTCGCCATCGGCGTGTACAACGCCATGCTCTGGCGCATGCCGGCCGGGATCCTGATGGGCGGCACCATCTTCCTCGGCCTGCGCTCGCGCTGGCCATCGGCCGCAGTACTCCGGCTGCACATGCTGCGCAGCGCCGTGGCCACGTGCGTGGCGCTGGCGTTTTTCTGGGGCATCGTGCGCGTGCCGCTTGCCGAAGGCATCGCCATTACCTTCGTGGCGCCGCTGATTGCGCTCTATCTCGCGGCGATCTGGCTCGGGGAGGAGGTGGGAAGTTCTGCCGTGCTGGCCTCTGTGTTAGGCATCGCTGGCGTGGTCGTGATTGTCGCGGGCAAGTTCCAGCTGGGTTACAGCCGCGAGGCCGTGCTCGGGCTCTCCGCGCTCCTCGGCTCCGCCGTGCTGTACGCATTGAACCTGGTGTTGCAGCGCAAACTCGCGCAGGTGGCGGCGCCTATCGAGGTGGGCTTCTTCCAGAGCGTGTTCTCGCTTCCCTTGCTGGCGCTGGCGGCGCCTTGGTTCGCCGTGTTCCCGCCCATGGCGGAGGTGCCCAATGTGTTCGCGGCGGCGGGGTTGGCGCTGCTTTCGGTTGTGCTGTTGTCCTGGGCCTATGCGCGCGCGGAGGCGCAGGTGCTGCTGCCGGTGGAGTACACCGCCTTCATATGGGCCGCGCTGCTTGGCTGGATCTGGTGGGGCGAGTCCATCACCGCGTGGACCCTCGCCGGAACGGCGCTGATCGTGGCGGGCTGTGTGATTGCGAATTACAGGCGCAGACCGCGCGAGGGACACGTGGAGGCGTCGAGCGTTTAGCAAGGCCGACGTCGGGGGCATGGCCCCCTCCTACAGTTGCCCGGGGTTTACACGGGGCGTCGGTGATACCAGCCACGCGGTTTTCCTGCAGGAGCGCGACATGCGCGCGACTCTGCGTTGACCCATCCCTCAAGCATCGTTCGAGCGCTTCGGGGCGGGGGCCCTCCCGGTGAGCGGCCTTCAGCCGCGAGATCGTCTGGAACGATCTCGCGGCTGAAGGCAGCCGACGCACAGGGATGTGCGGCGGCGTGAGCGAACAGGGAGAGCCCCCGGCCCGAAGCGCGGGCGCTGCCATCCCGAGCACGGACCCGAAACGCGAACGTTGCTCCATCCGGATGATGCCTCGAACACGACGCCGCGTTTATGCTTCGGCCCCGCACAGCCCCCAGCCCGGAGAACAGCATGCAAGGCCCCGTCAGCGTACGCATCCACGGCCGGATCGCGATTGCCGAAGTCGACCACCCGCCAGTGAACGCGCTCTCGCACGGCGTACGTGCAGGCCTGTGGGAGGCGGTTGAACGGGTGGATGCCAGCGCTGACCTGGACGCGCTGGTGATCATCTGCGCCGGCCGTACGTTCTTCTCGGGCGCGGACATCAAGGAATTCGGCAAGCCCGCGCAGGATCCGCAACTCCCGCAACTGATCGACCGCATCGAGCAGGCGGCGAAACCCGTGATCGCCGCGATCCACGGCAAGGCGCTCGGTGGCGGGCTCGAGCTCGCGCTCGGTTGCCATGCGAGGGTGGCGCTGTCCTCTGCGCGCATCGGCTTGCCCGAGGTGAAGTTGGGCCTGGTGCCCGGCGCGGGCGGCACGCAGCGCCTGCCGCGGCTGATCGGCTTTGCGGCAGCAGTGCCCATCGTGGCCGAAGGCGGCGAGGTGCCCGCGCCCAAGGCGCTCGAACTCGGTGCGCTCGATGTGGTGGTTGCAGACCAACTCGAAGCCGCCGCCGTCGCACACGCCGAAGCGCTTGTCGCAAGCGGTGCGCCGCTGCGCCGTACGCGCGATCTTCCTGCACCCGAAGCGGATGCCGCGTTGGTCGACGAAACCCGCAAGGCGCTCGCCAAAAAGAAACGCGGCCACACCGCGCCGCAGGCCGCCATCGACGCCATCCTGCTCGCGCAGTCCTACCCCTTCGACGAGGCGCTTCACCGCGAGAACGCGCTTTGCCGCGAGCTGATGCAGGGTGCGCAGTCGAAGGCACTGCGTCACCTCTTTGCGGCCGAGCGTGAAGTGGCTCGCGTGCCGGGCCTGGAGGGTGTCGCGCCGCGCAGCGTGAGCACGGTGGGCGTGGTGGGCACCGGTACGATGGGCGCAGGCATCGTGCAGGCCTTCGCGAATGCAGGCTTCACCGTGACCGCGGTGGCCTCCAGCGCAGAGAAGGCGAGCGCTGCCACGGGGCGCATCGCCAAGGCCTATGCGGCACTCGTGTCGCGCGGGAGCCTTGCGCAGGACGAGGCCGATCGCCGCATGGCGCGCATCAGCGTGACGGCAGAGTTGGCGTCATTGGCCAACGCGGATCTTGTCGTCGAGACCGTCACCGAGGACCTCGCGCGCAAGCAGGCCGTGTTCGCCGCACTCGGCAGCCTGACGCGCCCCGGCACCGTGCTCGCGAGCAACACCTCCTACCTCGACATTGACACCCTTGCCGCGGCAAGCGGCCGCCCGGCAGACGTCTGCGGCATGCACTTCTTCAACCCCGCGAACGTGATGCGCCTGCTCGAGAACGTGCGCGGCAAGCACACCGCGCCCGAGGTGCTGGCCACCGTGATGGACGTGGGCAAGCGCATCGGCAAGCTGCCGATCATGAGCGGTGTGTGCGAGGGTTTTGTGGTGAACCGCCTGCTCGGCAAGCGCTCCCGCGAAGGGTTTTTCATGCTGGAGGAGGGCGCCACGCCGGCGCAGATCGACAAGGTGCTCACCGGCTTCGGTTTTCCGATGGGGCCTTATGCGCTCTCGGATCTCGCCGGTATCGATCTGCAGTACGCCGCGCGGCAGGTGCGCATGGCAGGCCTCACGGAGCGCGAGAAGCGCGCGGATTTCGTCGACCA
>JBILEG010000345.1:0-4159 GCA_044352225.1 Pseudomonadales bacterium
CGCCCATCATGCCTGCGCCCAGAATGCCCACTTTCGCGAAGCTCGCCTTGGGCACGCCTGCGGGGCGGCCAACGCCGGCCTTGATGTCGTTCAGCTGGAACCAGAAGGTGTTGATCATGTTGCGCGCCACCGGGCCGCGCGCGAGCTCGATGAAGTAGCGCGTCTCGATGCGCAGCGCCGCGTCCACGTCGACCTGTGCGCCTTCCACGGCGGCGCTCAGGATGGCCTCGGGTGCGGGCATCACTCCCTTGGTCTTCTCGCGGAGCATCGCGGGCACGACCATCAGCTTCGGCGCCATCGCCGGGTGCGAAGGTGTGCCGCCGGGCATCTTGTAGCCGGGCATGTCCCACGGTTGCTTCGACTCGGGATGCGCGGCGATCCAGGCGCGTGCCTTTTCGAGCATCTCGTCTTCCGAACTTGCGAGTTCCTGCACCAGTCCGAGCGTGATGCCCTTGGCCGGGTTGAACTGCTGGCCTTCCATCAGGAAGGGCAGCGCGGCCTCGAGGCCCAGCAGCCGCACCATCCGCACCACGCCGCCGCCGCCGGGCAGCAGGCCCAGCGTCACTTCGGGGAGTCCGAGCGTGGTCTTGGGGTTGTCGAGCGCGATGCGGTGGTGCGCGCAGAGGCAGATTTCCCAACCGCCGCCGAGGGCCGCGCCATTGATCGCCGCCACTACCGGCTTGCCCAGCGTCTCGAGTTGGCGCATCTGCTGCTTCAGCGGCTGCGCGAAGTCCCACATGAACTGCGCCGTCTGCTCCTGTGCTTGCACCATTTCCTTGAGGTCTGCGCCGGCAAAGAAAGTGGATTTGGCCGAGCGCAGTATCACTCCTGCCAGATCCGGTTCTTTCTGTAGCTGCGCCACGACGGTGGCGAAGTCCTCGCGGAAGGCGACGTTCATCAGGTTCGCCGATTCCGTGGGGTTGTCGAAGATCACGTGGACGATGTTGGCCGCGTCCTTTTCGTAGCGAATGCTTTTCATGTGTGCTGCTTCCCGGTGCTGCGGTTCTTCAGAGGCGTTCGATGACGGTGGCGATGCCCATGCCGCCGCCCACGCAGGCGGTGACCACCCCGTAGCGGCCGCCGCGGGCCTCGAGTTCGTCGAGCACGGCGCCGATCAGCATCGCGCCCGTGGCGCCCAGCGGGTGGCCCATGGCGATCGCGCCGCCGTTCACGTTGATCTTCTCCCAGGGCACGCCGGTGTCTTTCTGGAAGTGCATCACCACCGAGGCGAAGGCTTCGTTCACCTCGAAGAGATCGATGTCGTCGAAGCCGAGGCCCGCCACCTTGAGTGCCTTGCGCGTGGCGGGTGCCGGGCCCACCAGCATGATCGTGGGGTCGGTGCCCACCACCGCGGTGCCGATGACACGCGCGCGGGGTTTGAGCCCCAGCTGCTTGCCGGCGGACTCGGAGCCGATCAGCACCAGCGCTGCGCCGTCGACTATCCCTGAGGAGTTGCCCGCCGTGTGGATGTGCGAGATCCGCTCGACCTGCGGGTACTTGTTGCGCGGGACGCCGTCGAAGCCCAGATCGCCCATGAACTGGAAAGAGGAGGGGAGCTTGGCGAGGCTCTCCGGGGTGCTGTCGGGGCGGATGGTCTCGTCGCGGTCGAGGATGGTGATGCCGTTGCGGTCCTTCACCGGAATGACGGACTTCGCGAAGGCCCCGCGCGCCCAGGCGGCTGCGGCCTTGCGGTGCGAGCCGGCCGCGTAGGTATCGACCTGCTCGCGCGTGAAGCCGTCCAGTGTGGCGATCAGATCCGCGCCGATGCCCTGCGGCATGAAGCCGGTTTTCATCGCGGTTTCCGGGTCCATGCCCATCGCGCCGCCGTCGCTGCCCATGGGCACGCGTGACATCGATTCCACGCCACCGCCCACCACCAGCTGTTCCCAGCCGGAGCGCACTTTCATGGCGGCCATGTTCACGGCCTCGGCGCCCGAGGCGCAGAAGCGGTTCAGCGTGACGCCAGCCACGTCCTCGTCCCAACCGGCGGCTAGCGAGGCCACCTTGGCGATGTCGGCGCCCTGGTCGCCCACTGCGGTGACGCAGCCGAGCACCACGTCGTCGACCAGGCTGGTGTCTTTCAGGTTATTGCGGCGCGCGAGCTCC
Source organism: Pseudomonadales bacterium (assembly GCA_044352225.1). Classification (GTDB taxonomy): domain Bacteria; phylum Pseudomonadota; class Gammaproteobacteria; order Pseudomonadales; family UBA5518; genus UBA5518. The sequence goes on from JBILEG010000345.1 coordinate 2,107, forward strand.
TGCAGGAGACCCGCGACCAGCGCCACGGGTTTCACCTCGTGCAGCGAGCCGCTGGATTTGCCGCGCCCGCGGGGGGTGCGGATGGCGTCGTAAATGAAGGCGTCGTTGCTCATGGGCCAAGGCTCCGTGGCGTCGTGAGGGCAGGAGAGCCGCATGCTAAGCGCCGCGCCGTGGGCGGCTCAATGACCAAAAGAGACAGCGGGGATGGCGAAATCGCTCTGTGCCACGGATCCGGAGTTGGTAGGAGCGGGCCATGCCCGCGACAGCAGTGATCTATGCTCCTGTCGGGGGCATGGCCCCCTCCTACGGGGATCAGCCTTTGTAAGGGGGGCATGGCCCCCTCCTGCGGGGATCTGCCTTTTTCGGGGGCATGGCCCGCACTATCCGAAATCTCCTACAGACTCCGGCCGCGCTGCCAGCCTAGCCTTCCCCCAGCCCGGCACCCGCCGCGCCACAACCCACGGAAGGAATCACCGGCATGGACGCCGCCCCACTTCTCGATCCCAAGAACGACGCCGTCTTCAAGCGCCTTTTCGCCGGCGCCCCGCACCTGCTCGCCGAACTCATCAACGCCGTCCGTTACACCGAGCCCCCGCTCACCGTCGTCGAGATCCTGAACCCCGAGATCCGCCCCGAGGACCTCGCGGGCAAGCTGATCGTCCTCGACCTCCTCGCTCGCGACCCCGACGGCAAGCTCTACAACGTCGAGATGCAGGTCCGTTCCCAGCGCGCCTGGGCCGCCCGCAGCGCCTACTACCTTGCCCGGGCCTTCACCGGCCAGCTTCTGCATGGCGAGGACTACGCACGCCTCAAACCGGCCATCGCCATCCACCTGCTGGACTTCGGGCTGTTCGAGGATCAGCATCAGGGGATCTGGTGTTTCGAACTGCGCGACCGCCAGCAACCCGCGGTGCGTCTGGGTGAGGAGTTGCAACTGCATGTGATCGAGCTGCCGAAGGCCGAGCGGCTCGGTGGCGGGAGCGCGGCACTGGCAGCCTGGGTGGCTTTCCTGAAGCACTGGCAGGAGGAGCAACGCATGAGCCAGATCAACTACCCCCCGGTTCAGGAGGCGATGAGTCGGATCCGTACCATGAGCGATGACATCGAGGTGTGGCACGAGGCGCTCCGGCGCGAGATGGCGATCATGGACGAGCAGGTCCTGCGCCGGGAGGTACAGGAGGCGCGGGAGGCGCGGGCCGCGGCGCTGGTCGCGGGTAGAGCAGAGGGAATGGCCGAGGGGCGGGCTGAGGGATTAGCAGAGGGATTGGCCGAGGGACGTGCCGAGGGACGTGCCGAGGGACGTGCCGAGGGGCAGGCGGAAGGATTGGCCCGAGGCACACTCAGTGGCCAGATGCGACTTCTCGAGCGCCTCCTGACCGCCCGCTTCGGCCCGCTCGATGCTGCGACCCATGACCGCCTGCATAACGCTACCCTGTCGGAGCTGGAAGAGTGGGCGGAACGCCTGCTCCACGCGCCCGACCTGCACTCTGTGCTTGAAGGCTGAACGCGGAGCGACTCACTCCACCGGGGGCTCGTCGTCCTCTACGGGCGGCGGCCCCTGCGGTGCATCATCAGCATTGGCGCCGCTGTACGGTGGGCGAAGCCCGTCACGATGCCCCGGCCCGCCTGCAGGCGGTGACATGCCTCTGGGCGGTTGCCGCCGCATCTCGTTCAGCACAGGGCGCCGTTCCTCCACGGGTAGCGTCAGCATGGTGTCCAGAGACGCATCCTCGCGGCGCCGAAGTGGCCAGCCACGATACCGCCCAGGAACAGATTGGCAGCCAAGGACGCGGCGAGCAGTGCGCCCAGCGTTGCGTTGCGCACGCAGCGGGTCTATCGCCAGATTGTGCACCACCCGGTAGAACCAGGTGCTGAAGCGCGAGCGGCCTTCCCACGTGGCGGCTTTCTGCCAGATCTTCAGGAAGCCGTTCTGCACCACCTCGTCTGCCATGGCCGCGTTGCCGGTCAGGCGCTCCGCGAGGCGCGCCGCCCAGCCGCCGTGGCGTCGTATCAGCAGTTCCAGTGCCCGCTCCTCACCGCGCGCGACGGCTGC
>JBILEG010000346.1:0-4153 GCA_044352225.1 Pseudomonadales bacterium
AGATACGAGCCTGTAGGCGCAGGTCCTGGGCAGCCAGCCGATGGCGGCAACGGTTTCTGCGTCCAGCGAGACGCAATCCGGGACGTGGCGGCGCCGCTCCGGGTAGTTGCTGCACTGACAGCTGCTGAGGTCGAGAAGCTTGCAGGCAACATCCGTGAAGTAGACAACACCGTCGTCCTCGTCTTCGAGCTTCTGCAGACAGCAGAGCCCGCAGCCGTCGCAGAGTGACTCCCACTCCTCGGGGCTCATCTGCGCGAGTGTCTTGCGTTGCCAGAAGGGGCGCGGGTCTTCGGTATGCATGCCGGTATACTGCCAGCGCCCCGCCCCCGCGGATACTGGAGCCCTGCCCCATGACGCATACCGCTCACACCTCCCCCGTCTCGATTGCCGATACGAACGGCGTGCGGACGATCACGCTCGATCACCCCGCCACCCGCAATGCGCTCTCCTCCACCATGATGTCCGCCCTGTGTTCGGCCTTTCGCGACGCGGCCGCTGACCCGGGTGTGCGCGTGGTGGTGCTGGCCGCGAACGGGCCTGCCTTCTGCGCCGGTCACGATCTGAAAGAGATCCGCGCCAACCCCTCCTCGGACTTCCACGTGGCGCTGATGGATGGTTGCGTCGCGTTGATGCTGTCGATCGTGCGCTGCCCCAAGCCCGTGATTGCCCGCGTCCACGCTACCGCTACCGCGGCGGGCTGCCAGCTCGTGGCCAGTTGCGATCTGGCGGTGGCCGTGCAGGAGGCGAAGTTCGCCACGCCGGGCGTCAACATCGGTCTCTTTTGCAGTACGCCGATGGTCGCGCTCTCGCGGAACCTGTCGAGCAAACACGCGATGGAGATGCTGCTCTGCGGCGAGATGATCGATGCCGATACCGCCTGGCGCATGGGCCTGGTGAACCGCGTGGTGAGCGCGACGGACCTCGACGCCACGGTGGGTCGCCTCGCGCAGACCATCGCTGCAAAGTCGAGTCACACGCTCGCCATCGGCAAGGAAGCTTTTTACACGCAAAAAGAGATGGGGCTGGAGGAGGCTTACCGATACGCCGCCGGCGTGATGGTGGCGAACCTGCAAGCGGAAGATGCGAAGGAAGGGATCGGCGCGTTCATCGAGAAGCGCCCGCCCTGCTGGGTGGATCGCTGAGAGAGAGCAAAGGCTGCCCGCGCGCGTTGTCGCGGGCAGCCGATGGCTTCAGCGCGGCTGCATGCGAATGCCGCCGTCCATGCGGATGCATTCGCCATTGATGTAGTCGTTCTCGATGATGGCGATCGCCAGATGCGCGATCTCGTCGGGCGAGCCCAGACGCTGCGGGAACAGCACCGACTGCGAGAGCGCCTTCACGGCGGGCTCAGGCAGGCCGAGGAACAGCGGGGTCTTGATCAGGCCCGGCACGATGCTGTTCACGCGGATACCGTAGGAGGCGAGATCACGCGCGATCGGCAGCGTCATGCCGACGATGCCGCCCTTGCTCGCGCTGTAGGCAGCCTGACCGATCTGGCCTTCATAGGCGGCAACGGATGCGGTGTTGATGATCACGCCGCGCACGCCGTCCTCGTTGACCGGCTCGTTCTTCGCCATCTGCTCGGCTGCGAGCCGAAGCGTGTTGAACGTGCCCACCAGGTTGATCTGGATGACCTTGTTGAACTCCGCAAGCGGAAACACGCCCTGCTTGCCGAGCGTCTTCAACGCGTTGCCGATGCCCGCGTAGTTGCAGCAGATGTGGATCGCGCCGAAGCGCTCCATTGTGGCGGAGATGGCTGCGGCCACAGACTCCTCGCTGGTCACGTTCACGCTCTGGAACATCACGTGCGGGCCGAGCTCAGCGGCAAGCGCGTTACCGCGCTCGGCGTTCAGATCGAAAATCACGACGTTCGCGCCCATGCGCGCCAAGCGGCGGACGGTGGCCTCGCCGAGGCCCGAGGCGCCGCCCGTGATGACGGCTGTCTTACCGGAAATTTCCATGCTCTATGACTCCTTCGTGTCGTGGGTTGCGGAGGGATGGTTTCAGGTGCCGGACCAAGCCGGTGCTCGCTTCTCGGCGAATGCCGAGGCGCCTTCTCGGGCATCGTTCGAGGCGAAGACCGGCATCACGATGTCGTTCTGGCGGGCCCAGAGCTCGTCTGCCGGCCAGCTCGCCTGATCGCGCATGATGCGCTTGCTCGCAGCAACCGACAGCGGTCCGTTGGCAACGATCGCTCTCGCCAGCGCCTGCGCGGCGGACAGGGCCTCACCCGCGGGGACCACGCGATTCAGCAGGCCGATTTCATAGGCGCGCGCCGCGCTGATCATGTCGCCGGTCAGCGCCATCTCGAGGGCGACACGATACGGCACCAGACGCGGCAAACGGACCAGGCCTCCCGCGGCAGCCGCGAGGCCCCGTTTTGCTTCAGGGATACCGAGGCGGGTCGACTCGCTGGCAACAGCGAGGTCGCAGGCCAGCAGAAGTTCAAGGCCCCCGGCAAGTGCATAGCCTTCTGCCGCCGCGATCAGGGGCTTCTCCGGGGGGCGCTCCACGAGCCCACCGAAGCCGCGCCCTTCCACAGAGGGGAAGTCCCCCCCCAGAAAGGCCTTGAGATCCATCCCGGAGCAGAACACGCCGCCCGCGCCGGTCAGGATCCCCACGCGAAGAGAGGGCGTGGAGTCCAGTTTGTCCATGGCGGCGGCAATGCCTTCAGCCACGGCACGGTTGATCGCGTTCTTGGCAGCAGGACGGTTGATGGTGACGGTGAGAATGCCGTCGGCTTCCTCGAGCAGGACTTCATCGGACATGGCCGATCTCCGGATTGTGTGATCGTGGGTGATGCTGCCCGGGTGTGCCCCGGGACGGGGGCGAATCTTCCCCGCTAGTACGGCCCGCTGTCCATAGCGCGCGACAGCTACGCGGACAACTCCTGCCAGCGGAGGCTCATCTCGATCCGCAGCGGATTGCCGGGGCTGACGAGGTGTGCTGCCCCGTTCAGCGCATTGGGTGGGGCGGTGAGCGGCTCCACGCAGACCGCATGTGAGGGACGGTCGTAAATGACCCAGTGAGCGTGATCCGAGGACAGTTCGACCCTCAGCGCGCCCGGCCATTCCACGACGGGATGTCGGCTGAAACCCGTGAAGGTGTCATCCCACGGCCCCTCGCCCGGGGGCAGGAGCTCGCCGTTGGGAATCCCCGTATCATCGCAGGCGTAGCGGAAGCCAGGTTGTACGTCGAGCCGTAACGGCGCCCCCCGGCCCAGATGCCGCCGGAACCAGGGATGGAAGCCCGCGCTCGCCGGAAACGGGCGCTCGGAGGCGTGTACTTCGAGGCTGACGCGGATCGCGCCCTCCGAGAGGTGCAATCGCAGCTCTGCGTGCCCGGGCCATGGCCAGTCATCACCGAGGCGGGTTTCCAGCATATCGTCGGCGAGCCATTCCCAGGGGCGGGTGAACACCGTGCCGTGAATCGCATGCGGCGGCATGTTCCGGGGCATCCGGTAGTGGTGAGCACCGAAGAGAAACTCACCGTTTCGCAGGCGCCCTGCAAAAGGGGCCATGGGATAGCAACCCCATGCGAGCGGATCGGCTGAGCGTGGCACCAGCAGTTCCTCACCGCGGATGCGCAGGCTGCTGATGCGCCCACCCGCGGCGGCATCGACACGCAGTTCGACGTCCCCTCCGGCACCGAGCACTCTCTCGCTATCAGCCATGCCTATCCCTCGTCCGGCACGGAAGAGCCGGGGTCTCTGCTACAGTGCGCAACGATACCGGCGAAGCATAACCGCATGAGCGATCCGCATCCCTACGCGCGCCTCTCGCCCGAACTCGTGCTCGACGCAGTGGAGGGCACGGGTCGCGTCTCCGATCTGCGGATATCGGCCCTGAACAGCTTCGAGAATCGCGTCTATCAGGTCGGCATCGAGGGCGAGGCCCCGATCATCGCCAAGTTCTATCGCCCGGAGCGTTGGAGCGACGAGGCCATTCTGGAGGAGCACGCATTCAGTCATGAACTCGTGGAGGCTGAACTCCCGGTAGTGGCTCCACTGGCCGATGCGGAGGGCAATACCCTCTTCCGGCACGAGGGCTTCCGCTTCTCGCTGTTCACGCGCTTTGGCGGGCACCCGCCCGAACCCGAACGCGAGGGAACGCTGCTCTCGCTGGGGCGCATTCTGGGCCGCCTGCACGCCATC
>JBILEG010000347.1:0-4150 GCA_044352225.1 Pseudomonadales bacterium
GAGCAGCCAACCGTGACCTCCGCCCTCGCCGAGGCCTGCGCGCAGTCCGGTGATGCACCAGGCGTTGCGCTTGCCCGGGATGCGTCCGACGATCGGCAGGCCGTCCGGCGTGTAGGTGATCGGCCCGTTGATGATCGTGCGGATGCCGGCCTCGGCGAGGCAGGGCAGGCGACGGAACACGTTCTCCAGCACGGGCATCACGCGGTCGGTGTCGTCGGGGCAAAGCGCGCTGGTGAAGTTGGGGTCGATGCCATCGAGGCCCCACGTCCTGCAGTCCTGTTCGTAGAAACCGACCAGCAGCCCCTTCTGGTCCTGCCGGCAGTAGAAATCGTCGGTCGGGCAGCGGATCAGCGGCACGCGAAAGCCCAGTGCCTCGATGTCGGGAATCGTGTCGGTCAGGAAATACTGATGCTCCATCGAGGCGACCGGGTGCTCCACGCCCATCATCGCGCCCACTTCGTTGCAGCGGTACCCGCCCGCATTGACGATGTGCTCGCAGTGGATGTCACCCTGCGGCGTGTGCACGATCCACTCGCCGCCGGGCTTCTGCGTGAGCCCGGTCACCGGCGTCTGCCGATACACCTCCGCACCGGCGCGGCGGGCCCGCCGCACCAACGCATGGCACAGCGGTACGGGGTCGATGTCGCCGTCGAGCGGATCCCACAGCGCGCCGAGCAGGTTCCCGGTGGTGATCAGGGGATGGCGCCGCGCGCACTCGGCGGCGTCGATGACCTCGAAGTCGACGCCCATGCCTCTGGCCATCGAGACGAAGTGGCGGTAACCGTCGAGGTGGTCCTGCGTCGATGCCAGACGGATGCCGCCGGCGCTGTGGTGATAGGCGAAGGGATGCTCGGGGTCGCTCGCGAGTTCCTTGTAGAGACGGATCGAGTGGGACTTCAGGCCCACCATGGTCTGCACGGCGCCGAAATTGGTGACCTGCGCGGCCGAATGCCAGGTGGTGCCGGAGGTGAGTTCGTCGCGTTCCAGCAGGACGACGTCGTGCCAGCCCTCGCAAGTCAGGTGATAGAGCGTCGAGCAGCCTGCAATGCCGCCCCCGATGACAACGACCCGCGTATGCGTTTTCACCGTTAGCACCCGCCTGTTGTGATGGGAAGAACGGTAGCGAGCGGGTCCGGCCGCGAGCAAGGGACAGTCGCGGCGGGCGCGGGTTGTTCAGTAATCTCGATGCGGGCAGTCAATATCCCTTACAGTCTTCCGCCGTCCGGCGGCGCAGCGGGATCATCGCGGGACGGCCCCTCGCTCAGCGGAGTACGCATGACATCCACCGAAATCCGGCCCAACCGCCGCCCGAGTGCGCGCGACGCACGCCGGCTGGCGCGAACGGCCGCGAAGCCGGAGGTGAATCCCTGCCCCCCCGGGCAGGCAGGTGGAAGCTACAAGCCCCTGTCCGAGGCCGGACTCACCGCGATCTACCACACGGCGCTGCGGCTGCTCGAGGACCTCGGCATGGGCGAGGTGCCCGCCGCGTACCGGGAAATTGCACTCGCCCGGGGGGCTCGCATGGGCAGGCCAGGGCGCCTGTGTTACCCGCGCGCCATGGTAGAGGACATCATCGCCGGCGCCGCGAAGCGCTTCGTGTTCCACGGCCGCGATCCGGCGCACGACTTCGAGATCGGTGGCGAGCGCGTGCATTTCGGCACCGGCGGCGCCGCGGTGCAGACCCTGGACATCGACAGCGGAACCTACCGCGCTGCCACGCTCGCCGACCTTTACGATTTCGCGCGCCTTGTCGACACGCTGCCGAATGTCAGCTGGTTCACGCGCTGCTGCGTGGCGACCGACGTGCCCGACATCCTCGACCTTGACGTCAATACTGCCTATGCGCTGCTCGCGGGCACGACCAAGCCCGTCGGCACCAGCTTCACGGTGGCGGCGAGCGTCGATCCGATCATCGACATGTTCGACATGGCTCTGGGCGGCTCCGGCCGCTTTCGCGAACGCCCTTTCTGCAAGGCGCACATCTCGCCGGTGATCTCGCCGCTGCGCTACGGCGAGGACGCGGTCGAGGTGACCATGGCCTGCGTGCGCCGGGGAGTGCCGATCAATGCCATCGTTGCGGCGCAATCTGGCGCCACCGCGCCCGCCACCCTTGCGGGCTTCCTCGCGCAGTCGCTCGCCGAGACGCTGGCCAGCCTTGTTCTGGTCAACGTGCTGGAGCCGGGTTACCCCATGATCTTCTCCAACTGGCCGCTGGTGGTCGACCTGCGCACCGGTTCCTTCAGCGGCGGCGGCGGTGAAATCTCGGTGATGAATGCTGCCGCCGCGCAGCTCTCGAACTGGCTTGGCCTGCCCTCGGGCGTGGCGAGCTCGATGACCGATGCCAAGGCGGTCGATGCCCAAATGGGCGCCGAGAAGGGCTTCTCCGCGCTCGCCGCTGGACTGGCCGGCGCCAACATGGTCTATGAGAGCTCGGGCATGATGGCGAGCCTGCTCGGCGCCTCCTTCGAGGCTTTCGTCGCCGACGACGAGATGCTGTCCCACATCTACCGCATCATCCGCGGCATCGAGGTCAACGAGGATACGCTCGGCTACGAGGCGATCTGCGCCGCGGTGCTAGGGGAGGGCCACTTCCTTGGCGGGGCGCACACGCTCGCGGCCATGCAGCGCGATTATTTCTATCCCACGCTGGCCGATCGCGACGAGCCACGCACCTGGAAGGAAAAGGGCGCACCGGACCTCTGGAGCAGGGCGCGCGAGCGGGCGCGCGGCATCCTCTCTGCCCACTATCCAGATTACCTTCCTGAGGCAACCGATCTCGCGATCCGCGAGCGCTTCAGGATCCTGCTGCCTCGCGAGCGGATGCGTCCCGCCTGAGCGCGGACCCGCTGTTGCCGAGGACGTCGACCTCGCCCGCCAGCCAGGGCGCCAGTTCAGCGACCGCCGGCAGCACCCGGGATTCGATCAGGGCGCGGCTGAGCTCCGCCAACCGTTCGGGTAGCCGGCCCAGTTCGTTGCCTCGGGCGATGATGCGTATGGTGCGGTCGAGCCCCGCGAATGGCAGCCTGAAGCACTCCAGACGCTTCGCGTCTTCGCCGGCATCCAGCAGCGACAGGGGCGTCGTGATGGTCCACCCGCCGATCCTGGCCATCATAGAGAAGACCGCGCGGCTGGCGTCGAAGGAGTACGGCGCCGACAGCTCGATGCGCAGCCGGCGCAGGTGCTGCGCGATCGCGCGACCTATCGGCATGCTCGCGTTGTAGCGCACGAAGGGCTTGTCCTGCATCTGCGCGGGCAACTCGCGGTCCGGATCGAGCAGGCCCTTGCGCGCGACCAGCACGAACGGCTCGCGCAGGATCGGGATTTCATGGTAGCCGGCCATCTGCTCAGGCAGGTAGCCTGCGATGACGAGGTCAACCCGGCGCTCGGCGAGCGCGGTGCACAGCGCATCGGAGCGCCCCGAGGTCAGGGTGACCTGGCTGCGCGGGTAGAGCTCGCGCAGACCGGTGACCAGATCGGCCGCGAGATAGGCGTCAAGGTCGTCGATGGCGCCGACGCGGATCTCCATGAGCGATTCAAGATGCGGCTCCATGAGCTCGATGCGCGCTTCGCTGAGCGCATGCAGGATGCGCGCGGCGTGCCGGCTCAGGATGTGCCCGACCGGCGTCAGCAGGATCGGTCGGGCCGAACGGTCGAGCAAGGGCGCTCCGATGATCCGTTCGAGGTTCGTGATGTGCTGCGAAACCGCCGATCGACTGCCACCAAGCCGCGCTGCGGCCAGCGTCAGTGACCCCGTCTCCTCAACGGCGGCAAAGACTTCCAGGGCCCGCAGGCTGATGTCCTGGAGTTCGGGCGTCGAGGCACCGCTGGTCTGGCTTCGCTTGCGAAACATCGGGAAAGGAATTTCTCGCGTGAGCACTGGCCAATTGTGCCTCCAATGTCGGTCACCCGGACACTGGTTCAGCGGCAACAGGATCGACGAATCTGCCGTCTGGGAGGATCGCGCCCCGACGCCCCACGGCTTCCCGCCTTCAGGGTTAGAGCGAGTTGTCTGGCGAATAGACCAGCACGACGATCAGTCTGACCGGCCGACTTACCGAAAAGGGGCTCTGGGACCATCGCAACCATCACGCTTTGTGTGACTCCGCAGTCATGCACACCTTCGACCGGAGTTTCTGCAAGGCCGCCCGAG
>JBILEG010000091.1:0-10039 GCA_044352225.1 Pseudomonadales bacterium
TGTAGACGTCGGTGGGCACCACGCGCTCGGCAACCGTCTGGTTCAGCATCCCCATGTACAGGCTGTGGTGCGAATGCAGCGCGCCCTTGGACTCGCCCGTGGTACCACCGGTGTACAGGATGAGCATCGGGTCGTGGCCGCCCACCGAGGCGCTGATCGCGGGCTCGTCCTCGCTCGCGGTGGCCAGCAGTGTTTCGTAGGAGCCGTCTGCGCCGGCGCCGAATTCCAGCCAGTGCGGCAGATCGACCAGCCCTTGCAGCGCGTCACGCTCCTTGCGGAACTCTGCCGAGGACGCGAAGACCATCGGCTCGCCGCCGCGCACGATCTTCTCGATTTCAGGAAGCGCCAGCCGCCAGTTCATGGGCTGCGCGATCAGGCCCACACGTGCGCAGGCAAACATGAGCTCCAGGTATTCGATGCAGTTCTTCGCGAAAATCGCGACGCGCTCGCCGCGGCCCACACCCGCAAGACCCGAGAGCCCGTTGCCGAGCCGGCGCACGCGCGCATCGAGTTCACCGAATGTGACGCGCCGCCCGTTGGGCACATCGATCACCGCCGTGCGATGCGGCGCCAGTGCCGCCTGCTTGGCGGGAATGAAACCGATGTTCATGGACGCGGCTCAGTACGGCAGATCGAGTTCGAGGCGACGCTCGGTGATGTACCAGCGGCCATCGCGACGCACGAAGCGATCGCGATACAGCCCGGCGCAGATCAGGCGGATCACGCCGTTCTCGGTGCCGAAGAGCGTGAGGTTGGAGAAGACGCGGCAGGCGGTGTCACCGGCTTCATCGAAGAAGATGTTCGAGACGACATGGCGGCGCTTGTCGGTCTGCGCGGCCATGGCGCCGCTGAAGAGGCCCATGATGGCGGTGTGGCCGACGAACGGCGGGATCGGGGGTGCGCCTGCAATGTGCAGGTGGAACTCGGCCTCGGGGGCGAAGCAATCACCCAACATCTCCAGCGCGTGCTCATCCAGCGCATAGGCCGCGCGGGAGAGCAGTTCGTGTATCTCGAGTTTCAGCGTGGTGTCCATCTTGTCTCCTGAAGTGCGATGCGCTCACTCGGCCGCGAAGGCGAGCAGCACGTTGCCGGGCATGTGGTTGTAGATGCCGTAACCGGACATGAGATACATCATGCCGTCCTTGAAAACCGGTGCCGCGCCGCCCCCGAAAGAGCCTCCGCGCGCAGGTACGCCGCCCAGCGCCTCGAAATCGCGCGCGGCGTCGAACTCCCAGATCAGCTCGCCCGTGGCGCTGTCGTGCGCACGCATGCGCCCGTCCATGCCACCGGCGAAGACCACGCCGGGAATGCCCGCGATGGCGGCCGAAATGCCCGGGTTGCAGAACTCCCTGCCGGCGCAGACATCCGGCGCGGGCTGGTTCCAGCGCACCTCTCCCGTGCGGACATCAACTGCGTAGAGCCCAGGCTTCGCCTCGCCCGGCCAGCGCGGGCCACCGAAGAAATCCGAAACCGGTACGAAGAGGGTTTCGCCCTCGACGCTCATGCCGAAGTGCACGCCGCCCTGGATGCCACCGCGACCGAGCTTGCGTTGCCAGAGGAGCTTGCCCGACTCGGCGTCCAGCGCATGCACATCGCCTGATTTCTGCCCCGCGAGCACGATGTCGCCCGCCAGCACGGTGGCGGCTCCGAAGTCGAGGTCAGGGCCGTCCTCGGGCGGGCAAGCCGCGCGGTCGGGCGTCTCGCAACCCATGTTCCAGGCATCGCCCGCAGTGGCCTGCCAGTGCCAGAGGATCTTCCCGCTGTCGATGTCCATGGCGAAGATCGCGTCGCTGCGGTCATCCGCCGGGGAGGAGTAGTTCTCTCCGGTGCCCATGTAGAGGCGGCGGCGTTTCACGTCCAGCGAGGGCGTGCCCCACACCGGCGCACCCGAGGGCGCAAGCGTCTTCGTGCCGTTCGGCAGCGTGCCGGACACCTCCGGGGTTTTCTCGATCACGCGCGAGAGCCAGCGGCGCGTGCCGGTGGCCGCATCGTAGGCGATGACACCGCCACGGAAGGTGCAGCAGGCGTAGTCAGGGTTGGCGGCCGCGGTGACTTCGAGGGAGGAGAGCGCAAAGAACACACCGTCCTCGAAACGCACGGGCGAGGCCGTGATGGTGAGGCTGGGATGCTCATCCGGGCGGTCGCGCCAGCGCAGTGCGCCCGTGCGCGCGTCCACGGCGTAGACGTGTCCATTCAGATCGCCGAAGTAAAGACCAGGCGAGGCATTGGTATCGCCACGCTCCCAGGTGTCGAGCACCGGTCCGTTGCGCACTTCGGCGGAGGCCTTGAAGCTCCAGCGGATGCAGCCGCTCAGCTGATCGAGCGCATACACGGTGCCATCGTGGCTGCCGACGTAAAGTGCGCCGCCGCCCAGCACGGGCTGCGAGCGCGCGCGGATGGCGTCGGGGAAGGCGAAGGCCCATTTGAGTTTCAGCGCCGGCACCTGGCTCTTGTCGAGGCCGGCCACGGAGGCCGGGTAAAGATGACCGTTACCCGGATCCACGCCCCAGCCGCTCGCGTCGGGTGTGGCGTTCGCATCGAAGTTGCTTGTGCCCGTGGCGCAGGCGAGCGCCGCCGGCAAGGGTGCAGGCTCGCTATAGGGCGTACCGGTCAGGAACTCGGCGACAGCACGGCGCTCTTCGGGCGAGAGCGCTTTGCCCTGCTCCATCATCACGCCCGATTCCAATGCCGTCACGATGCGGTGCGGCGCCATGAGACCGGCGATGGTGCGGTGCGGCGCACGCGCGGCCTGGCCCTCGTGGCAGCTCGCACAATGCGCCGCGTAGACGGCCTCGCCCGAGACGGCGGGCGCGGCCGCCACGGCGGGCTCGGCAGGTGCTGGGGCAGGCGCCGCAGGTGGCGATGCTGCCTCGCGCGAACAGGCAGCGACCAACACAAGCGGAACCAGCAGGGCGAGACGTAAGCTCATCGGCATTCTCCCTGGGGGATTTCTCAGAGGCCCGTGCGGCCCGCCTCGCGGATCATGGGCGCGTACTCCGCGAAATTCGGCCCGGTCGCCGTGGCGCCCACGGTGACGCCGGCATCCGTGGTGAGCGTGTGCCCGTTGGTGTAACCCGACTCGTCGCTCGCCAGCCAGAGCGCGGCATTGGCCACGTCCTCTGCAAGGCCCGGGCGGTCGCGGATCGGCGAGGCGGCGGCCAGAATCCGCTTCGCCTCTTCGATGTTCGAGGGGTCCCCCGTGAGCACGCTCGCCACCATCGGCGTGGCCATGGACGCGGCAGCGATGGAGTTCACGCGGATACCGAAGCGGCAGAGCTCTGCGCCCACGTTCTTGGTGAGGCCCACCACCGCGTGCTTGGCGGCCGCGTAGGCGTGGGGGCCGAGGCCACCCATCAGGCCCGCGGTGCTGGCCATGCTGATGATGCTGCCGGTGCCGCGGGGCTTCATCACGCGAGCGGCGTGCTTCATGCCGTAGAACACGCCGTTCAGCAGGATGTCGATGGTGAGGTTCCACTCGGGGCCGGGCGTGGTGTCGATGGGCCCGACCGCGCCGACGATGCCGGCGTTGTTGAACATGATGTCGAGCTGCCCGAAATGACTCACGGCCAGGTCGACCAGCGCCGCCACCTGCTCTTCCTTGGTGACGTCGCAGACCGCGAAGGCGGCTTTGTCGCCGAACTGCGCCGCGAAGGCCTCACCCGGGCCGCGCTGGATGTCGCCGATGACGACCCGCGCCCCTTCCTGGATGAAGCGGCTCACCGAGGCCGCACCGATGCCGCTGGCACCACCCGTAATCACTGCCACTTTGCCTTGCAGACGCATGCCGGAATCTCCTTGGAGTTATGCGGGGCAGGATCATAGGCCGGCTCGTTATGAGCGCGCCAGCACCCTTGAGGGAGTCCATCTTGTGATGCGCCGGCGCTCTGGCCAAGATGCGCCGGTCAACCCGGGAGCACGGCCATGCAAAACGATCTTCAGGCCAACGAGCGCCTGGTGCGCGACTTCCTGGCCGCGGCCGCGGCGGGCGACAACGAGACCATGGCCAGACTCGCCGCCCCTGACATCACCGTGATCGAGGCTGCCTCCCTGCCCTTCGCCGGCAGGCACGTGGGTCTGGAGGCTTTCCGGGCACTGGTGCGCCGGGTATTCGGCGCGCTGGAGGCCACGGCACTCGCGGTGGAGCAGTTCATCCCGGGCGAGGGCTGCGTGGTGGTACTGGCGACACTGCGGGGGCGCTCACGCCGGGACGGCAGCGAGGTGGAGATGCCGATCGCTGAGGTGTGGCGCATCGAAGGCGGCCTGATCCGGGAGATCAGACCCTACTACTTCGACACTGCCCTGATGCGCGAGGCCATCCTCCCGTAGGAGCGGGCCGTGCCCGCGACATCACCTGCCGACACCCGCTGGCGCCCGGCATCAACGGAGCCGCACCGCCTCAGCCAACCAAAGACCGCCTGTACCGCAGCGATGACACCACCGACGCTGCGATGAACACCACACCGATAAGGCCCGTGACGACCTCCGGCATATGGAAGACGGAACTGAGCAGCATGATCGTTGCCAGGGCACCGATGGCGTAGTGCGCGCCGTGCTCGAGGTAGATGTACTGGTCCAGCGTTCCCTTGTTGACCAGGTACACCGTCATGGAGCGGACGAACATCGCCCCGACCGCCAGCCCCAGCATGATCAGCACGACGTCTTTGGTGATCGCAAATGCCCCGATCACCCCGTCGAAGGAGAAAGACGCATCGAGGACCTCGAGGTACAGGAAGCCGCCAAAACCGGCGCGGTGCACCACGCCAACAGCTGCATCGCCCTGCTCTTCGGACTCGAACAACGAGCCGACGAAATCCACGCCCAGATAAAGCAGGATGCCCGCGACGCCAGCAACAAAAACCCTCATCTGGTCCTGTGCCGGAACCCACCACAGCATCGAGAACACCACACCCAGCGCGCAGAAAACCGCTATCTCGTCGAACTTTCCGAGCTGGCCCAGACGTTCCTCGAATCGCCCGAGCCAGTGGGTTTCTTTCTCGTGATCAAGAATGAATTTGAGGAAGACCAGCAAGAGGAAGATGCCACCGAACGAGGAAATGGAGGGATAGGCCTCGGTCAGTGTCCGGCCGTACTCCTCGGGGGCTTTCAACGCCATCTGCACCGTGTCTGCTGCCGATATGTCGGCGGATACGGCCACCACCACGATCGGGAACACCAGGCGCATGGCAAACACGGCAATCAGGATGCCCACGGTGAGGAACATGGTGCGCCAGAACGGCGACATCCCCTTGAGCACGCCGGCGTTCACCACGGCATTGTCGAAGGACAGGCTCACCTCGAGGACGGAGAGCACCGTCACCAGCCACAGCGCCACCCAGGCGCCGGAAGCCCCTTTGCTGCCCCACCACGCGGCAACCGAAAAGCACACCAGCGTAACCAGCAGCGAACCCCAGAAATCCTTGACCAACCTCATCCCGATGTCTCCTGTTCGATACGAACTGCGATAGCAAGCCCGAGGCGCATTGTGCCCCGCGCGGCATGCCGGCGGACTCAACCCGCCTCGAAGAGCCTGTTCGGCATCGTATGCAGGCACGTGGCGCCGTCCTTGCCGATCAGATACGTGCTTTCGAGGTGGTACGGCGACACGCTGTGGCCGAAGTACAGGTACTCGAAATTGATCACCGTGTTCTCTTCGAGTTCCCAGTCCTTCACCCGACCGAAAGCGGGATACCCCGAGGGCATCTCGATGATGTCGAGTCCGATCGAGTGGATGAACACCAGCGTTTTCTTCGGCGTGGGGATGTCCATCGCATAGGCGATGCGGCTGATCTCCTGCCACGCCTGGTGGGTGGTGATGCCGGCGCGAAGGCACTTCTCGGCCTCGATATGCGTCTCGGATACCGTGCGGCAGATGCGCGCGTACTCGGCGGAGGGCTCGCCCACATGGGCCGTGCGGGACATGTCGAAGGCGTAGTTTCCGTACTCGCCCCAGCTCTCGAAAATGATCGTCTGGCCCTCGCGCACGGTCCAGGAGCTGTCGGCAAACATCAGGTCAGGAAAGTAGACCCCGTTGTACTCGGCCCCGAACTGCAGCGCCTTGCGTGCCGCGAGCAGATTCGCCCCCCGTGACTGCGCGTACTCGCGGAAGCGGCCCGCCACATCGCGCCACACCGTACCTGGCGTGATCAGCGGGAGGATCTCGCGCAGCCCGTCCTCGTTGATCGCAGCGCCCGTGCGCAGGAGAGCGATCTCCTCGGGCGTCTTCACCTTGCGGATGTCCAGCCAGGCATCGTGTGCGTCGCTCCAGTGCAGGCCGGTCAGCTCGCGCGAGACGTGCGTCGCCAGGCGCAGATCGTCGAAACCCACTCGGGCAGAGCCAAGCCCCAGCGCCCGCAGCGCTTCCACCACACCGGCCACCAGGTTGGGCGCCAACTCACCCACCACCTTCTCGCCATAGAGCTTCTCTACATCCGCCTGCAGCGGATCGAGCCGCACAGGCTCCGGGATCTGCGCGAGCAGGGAGGTGTTCAGGAACTCGGTGACGCGCACCTGCGGCATCCAGGTGGGCGTCTCGAGCAGATTGCCGATGGCGAACTCCGGCACGATCAGGGTGGCGCGCTGCAAGGCATCGCGTGGAATGATGACGGCGGCCAGAGCCTCCTGGCTGCCCCACTCGAAATTCCGCGTCCAGAAGCCGCTGGCGTAGTGGACGTTCCGGGCTACGCCGGCAACAAGGGCATCGAGGCCGAGCGCATCCATCTTTGCGAGCGCACGATCGAGATTGAACAGCATGGAGAAAGCCTCTGAGGGGGGCGAAGCGCCATCCTCGGCGCGCACCCTGGGGTGGTCAATACATCGGAGAGATCAACGGGGCTCCGGGGTTGCGGCGGCAGCAAGTTCGGTCTCGAGCGTTTTCCTCAGACTGAACTTCTGGATCTTGCTGGTCGACATCGGCCAGGCCGTGACGAAGCGCACGTGGCGGGGCACCTTGAAGCTCGCGATCTTGCCCCGGCACCAGCCGATCAACTCTTCTTCGGTGGCACTGGTGCCCGGCACGCGCTCGATGAACGCCGCGGGCACCTCTACAAGTCGCGCATCCGCCACACCCACCACCTGCGCGAGCTTCACGCCGGGGTGCTGCTGCAGGAGAGATTCGATTTCAGCGGCTGCGACGTTCTCGCCGCCCACCTTCATCATGTCTTTGAGGCGGCTGTGGAACATGATCGTGCCGTGCTCGTCCACCGAGCCCACATCGCCCGTGTGCAGCCAGCCGTCACGCAGCGTTTGCGCGGTTTTCTCCGGGTCGCGGTAATAGCCTTTCATCAGGTTCGGGCCGCGCACCACGACTTCTCCATGCTGCCCTGCAGGCACTTCGAGGCCGGTCTCGGGGTCGAGGATCCGCACCTCCTGTCCGGGCATGGGCGATCCGAGGCGGCTGATGCGCAAGGCTTCGGGGGAATCGAGCGGCGAGGTGCTCACCGTGCCGCATGCCTCGCTCATGCCGTAAGTGCCCACCTGCACGCAGTCGGGCATCGCCTGTTTCAGCCGTGCGGCAAAGCCCGGCGGCTGCATGGCGAGGTTGCTGTTCATCACCCGCACGGCGCGCAGATCGGTGGCCGCAAAATCCGGGTGGTCCAGCAGGTCGGAAATGATCGTCACGAAGCAGGGATAGGCGACGGTGACGCCGCCCGCATGCAACTGCCGCAGCGCCACGCCGGCGTCGAAATAGCCGAGCGTCACATAGGCCGCGCCCACGTCCAGACAGGCACAGATCGGCAGCGTGGCGGCGATGTGGAACATCGGCAGCGGAGACCAGAACCGGTCTTCAGCACCCATCCGGTAGGACTCGGCGAGCGAACGGCCGTTGCCGATGATCGCCCGACCGCTCAGCAGGCAGCCCTTGGGCCTGGACGTGGTGCCCGAGGTGTAGAGGATCAGGGCCGTGTCGTCGTCGCCAACCGCATCGATGCGGCTCGCGATGGCAGACTCCTCGACCTGCGCAGCTGCAGCGGCGATATCGGCTTCGCTGGTCAGCGCGGCCACCGCGCCGGCACCGAGCACCAGCACATTGCGCAGCCGCGGCGTGTCTTCCAGCGCCAGCGCGCGCGCGTCGGTGCAGCTCGCGAGGCCGGGCAGCCCCTCCAGCAGACGTTGAACGAAATTGAGCCCCTCGGTGACCTGTCCGGTGGTCACGATGGTGACCAGATCGGCATTGCCCGCGAGATAAGCGATTTCCTCTCCGCGGTAGCGGGCGTTGATCGGCACCACCACGGCACCGGCGTAGGCGATTCCGAACATGACCTCGAGAAACTCGGGGCTGGTGCCCAGCAGCACCCCCACGTGCTCGCCCGGCTGTACACCGAGGGCGAGGAGTTGGCGCGCGCGCATCAGGGCCCGTGCATGCAGCCCGCCGAAGCTCTCGCTGTAATCCGGGAACACCACGGCCTCGCGCTCGGGCCAGATCCCGGCTGCGCGCCGCAGCAGACGACCGAACGCATTCTTCTTCTCTTGCACAACATCCTCCCGCACATGAGCCCACCCGCAAAACGGGGCACAGCCTGCTCCACTCGCTCCGGATCGTCCAGAGCCCCGGTGCAGACGCTCGGGCAGTCAGGGCTTTATGCTCCAAACGCAGGCGCTGGCGGGCATAGGCCGCCAGATTCCAGAGACCCCTTGAGAACAGGACACGCCGTGACCGACTTCAGCCCCGAAGAAATCCGCCGCCTCCGCGAACTCCTCGAGATCGAGGAGATCCGCAAGCTCGGTCTTCTCTACTCCCAGCTCCAGGACCACGGCCAGCTCGACCGCCTCGCCGCGATCTTCACGGCCGATGCTGTGTGCGAATTCGGCCCTTATGGCGAGTGGCACGGCCGCGACACGATCCGCGCCAATTACGCGCAGGTGCGGATCGACTTCGGCGGGCAACCGTTCTTCGCGCTGCACGCCAATGCACACCACTGGGTCGAATTGACGGGCGCCGATCAGGCGGTGGGCCGGCGCTACCTCCTGGACATGCTCACCACCCGCGCGCCCACAGAAAACCCGCTGCTCTGGCTGGGCATCTACGACGAGGCCTACCGCAAGGAGGACGGCTGCTGGAAGATCGCCCGTTGCAGCCTGCAGTTCCTGTGGCCCGAGCGGCACCTGAGCCCGGGGTTCTCGCTGGAGTTCCCGCCGACGGCTGCGCGAGCGACTGCCCCGGAGGGCTGAACACTTGGCGCCCGTCCGGCACAGACGGTAGTCTTCGCGCGGCCGCACCCCCAACCCCATAAGCCCGCGAGCGGCCCGGCAACGAGGCATCCGATGAGCAAGACCGCTGGCTACTGCTGCTATATGCGTGTGCGCACCAAACCCGAGAAGCGCGACGAGTTCGTTTCGCTGATCACGGAACTTCGCAAGCAGGTGCTCCAGAACGAGCCCGACACCCTGAGCTACGAATTCCTGCAGGGGCCGGAGCCCAACACCTTCGTCTTTTTCGAGTGCTTCAGCGATCAGGCGGCGCAGCAGCGCCACCAGCACCAGCCCTATCACGTGGCCATGTCGCAGGCGGGGTGGGCCTGTCTCGAGGGCGAGCCGGTGATCGAGTTCATGGAGCCGGCCAAGTGATCCCCTTCCGCGCGGCCCGCGCGTGCTGTGCCGCTGCGCTGCTCGGCGCGGCCTTCACGACGCTCGCAGCGGAGCCCGCGGGCTGGGGCTACTTTGGCGGCACCCCGGGCGGCACGCGCTTCTCCGCCGCGGAACAGATCAACCGCGGCAACGTTGAGGGCCTTGAAATAGCGTGGCGCTACTCCACCGGCGAGCTCGCCCGGCGCAGCCCCGAACTCATCGCCAACAGTTCCACCCAGACCACGCCGATACTGGTCGACGGCAACCTGATCTTCTGCACGCCCTTCAACCGCGTGATCGCGCTCAACCCGGCCACTGGCGCCGAACGCTGGGTCCACGACCCGGAAGTACCGCAGAACCACACCCTCCCCTTCCAGTACAACTGCCGTGGCGTGAGTGCCTGGCAAGACCCCGAGGCCGAGGCGGGCGCCGTGTGCAAGACGCGCGTGCTGATGGGCACGGCAGATTCGCGCCT
>JBILEG010000394.1:0-3724 GCA_044352225.1 Pseudomonadales bacterium
CAAATTCCCGGGCGAGGCCAAGCTCACCTCCGCGCCGGTGGTGGTGAGCGGTGTGGTCGCGCTGGGCTCGGCCATCACCGACAACATCCGCAGCGATGCCTCGCCCGGAACCATCTTTGCCTTCGATGTGCGCACCGGCGCGCCGCGCTGGACCTTCGACCCCATCCCGCGCGATCCCTCGGATCCTGCTTACAGCACCTGGCTGGAGGGCAGCGCCGAGAAGACGGGTGCGGCCAATGTGTGGTCGACCATGGTTGCCGACGAAGCGCGCGGCATCATCTACGCGCCGGTGGGCTCGGCCTCGCCGGATTTCTACGGCGGGATGCGCAAGGGCGACAACCTCTACTCCAGCTCGCTCGTGGCACTGGATGCCACCACCGGCAAGCGGCTCTGGCATTTCCAGACCATCCACCATGACATCTGGGACTACGACGTCTCGGCCCCGCCGCTGCTGGCGGATCTGCGGCAAGGCGGGACTACCGTGCAAGCGGTGGTACAGAACACCAAGCAGGGCTTTGTCTTCGTGTTCGACCGGGTGACGGGCAAGCCCGTGTTCCCCATCGAGGAGCGGCCCGTGCCGCAGGGCGGGCTGCCGGGCGAGTGGCTCTCGCCGACGCAACCCTTCCCGGTCAAGCCTGAGCCTCTGGTCCCGACACGTGTCACGCCGGATGACGCCTGGGGCTTCACCTTCTGGGACAAAGCGCAGTGCCGTGAGCTGATCGCCTCTTACCGCTCCGAGGGCATCTTCACGCCGCCCTCCGAGGGCAAGGGCACGCTGCTCACGCCGGGCTCGGCCGGTGGCGCCAACTGGGGCGGCGCTGCCTTCGACCCGGATCGGCAACTCATGATCGTGAACGTGAACCGCGTGGTGCAGGCCGTGCAGATGATTCCCCGCGCGGAAATCCCCGGCGTGGAAGGCATCAGCCTCGCCAACGGCACGGACGTGGCGGCGGCAACGGGCACGCCCTACGGCACCCACCGCGACTGGCTGCTCTCACCGCTGGGCGCGCCCTGCACGGCGCCACCGTGGGGAGAACTGGTGGCGGTGGACCTCGCCGACGGCTCGATCCGCTGGCGCGTGCCGCTGGGCTCCATCGAGAAGCAGCTGCCGATACCCATCGAGTGGAACCTGGGGACACCCAACCTCGGCGGGCCGGTCGTCACGGCGGGCGGGCTGATCTTCATCGCCGCGACGATGGACGGCTACCTGCGGGCCTTCGACACCGATTCGGGCGAGATGCTCTGGCGGCACGAAATGCCGGCCGGCACACAGGCAACGCCCATGACCTACGAGGCCGAGGGCCGGCAATTCGTGGCCATGGTCACGGGCCACCACCTCTGGTTCAACTCGACACCGGGCGACGAGATCGTCGCCTTCGCCCTCCCCGCAAGGAAGCAGGACGCGCCCCAGTAGGAGCTAGCCCGCGATGCAGAAGCCCGAAAACATGGACCTGATGGATCCCGCCGTGCAGGAGTGCCCCTACGGCTACTACGCCCGCCTGCGCGCAGAGACTCCGGTCTACCGCATGCCGCAGACCGGATTCCATCTGGTGACGGGCTTCGATGTGGCCCGCGAGGCCATCCGCCAGCCTGATCTGTTCCTGAGCGGCGTGAGCCCGATGGCTCTGGCCGACGACGGCATCCCGCAGGAGATCATCGATATCTACCAGTCGGGCGGCTGGCTGCCGCTGGCCTCCTGCTCCACCTCCGATCCGCCGCGTCACACCCGGATCCGGCGCTTTCTGGAGGGCCTGTTCACCGCCGAACGCGTACGGCGCGCAACACCGCTGATCGACAGCGTGGCGCAGGAGCTGATCGACGGCTTCGGGGATCGCACCGAGGTGGAGTTCGTGCGCGATTTCGCGCATCCGATGCCCATGTACATCATCGCGGACCTGATCGGTGTGCCTCGCGGCGACATCGAGCGCTTCAAGGCCTGGTCGGATGCCATCGTCGAGCCTTTCAGCATGATGATCACGCGCGAGCGGCGGATCGAATGCGCGCGGCTGGTTGTGGAGATGCAGCAGTACTTCGCCGCGATGATCGCCGAGCGCCGCCGTGAGCCGCGGGATGACATGCTCACCGAGGCGATCGAGTTTCGCGACACCGATGGCAGCGGCTTCGATATGCAGGAGCTGATCACCATCCTCACCATCGACCTGCTGGCCTCGGGCAACGAGACCACAACGGCTGCGATCTCTTCGGGCATGAAGTTGCTGCTGGAGGACCCCGCACCTATAGAAGAAGTGCGCCGGAACCCGAAGCTGCTGGAAAACCTTGCAGAGGAAATCCTGCGCCTGGAGTCCCCCGCACAGGGCATGTTCCGTCGCTGTGCCGCGGGCGCGGAGCTCGGCGGGGTGTCGCTCGAAGAGGGCGATCTGCTCAGCATCCGGTTCGGCGCCGCCAACCGGGACCCGGCGCAATACCCGGATCCGGATCGCATCGACCTGCACCGCCGCAAGCCGGGCAACCACCTTGCGTTCGGCGTGGGAAGACACGTTTGTGTGGGCGCAGCACTTGCGCGGCAGGAGCTGATCAGCGCCTTCAAGGCGCTGATCAGCAGGCTGGACGGCTTCGAACTGGTGCCCGCTGCGCCCCCGCCCCGCTACCTGCCCAGCTTTTTCGGCCGCAACCTCGACCAGTTGCAGCTGCGGTTCAGGCATGTCAGGGCTTCAACGGACCGTAATCAAACGATTTCATGACCTCGTTGTGCTGCAGGGCCGATGCGTTTAGAGTCCGTCCGCTAGTCACCCGACCGAGGTGACGGCTGCCCGCGCGGGCCGGTTTTTCTTTCGAAGTAGTAATAAGTCAACCCCAGGAGATCGACTATGACCCCCAAACCCCCGTTTCGACTGAACCTTCTTGCGGCGTGCATGCTCGCCCCGGCGCTGCTGGGCACATCGATTGCCCAAGCCCAGGAACAGGGCGCCGGCAACCTCGGCATCGAAGAGATCGTCGTCACCGGCACCAAGCGCAGCGTCGCCCAGCAGGACCTGTCGATCGCCGTCACCACGCTGACCGCCAAGCAGATCGAGAACAGCTTCCAGCACGATGTATCGGCCCTCGGCCAGATGGCGCCCAACGTCATCCTGACCCCCCAGGTAGGCTTCAACGCCATCGGCGGCGGTATGCGCGGCACGGGCTTCATCTCCATCCTCGTGACCAAGGACCCGTCGGTCGGCATCCTGGTCGATGACTTCGCCTTCAACCACGTGCAGTCCCAGTTCGTCGAGATGTTCGACCTCGAGCAGGTCGAGATCTTCCGCGGCCCGCAGGGCACGCTCTTCGGCAAGAACACCACAGCCGGCGCCATTTCGTTCACCACCAAGAAGCCGGTGCTGGGCGAACTCTCGGGCAACGTCGAGGCCAACTACAGCCAGTTCGACTCGAACGACTCCGACGCGACCAAGATCAAGTTCGCTGTCAACGTGCCCATGGGTGACACCCTCGCCGCGCGACTCTCCCTCATCAAGGAAGACAGCGAGGGCTTCTACACCAACGACAAGCCGCCGGGCGGCGATTTCCTGAGCTTCGGTTGCATCACCCCCACCGGCGTGGACCAGGGCTGTATCGACTCCGTGATCTCCGAGTACCCGCTGGTGGGTGACGGCTCCAAGATCGGCGGCACCGACATCCTTGCCAGCAAGCTGAAGTTCCGCTGGCAGCCCACCGACAGCTACACCGCGGACCTCACCTTCGAATACGTCAAGGACCGCGGCGACAC
>JBILEG010000348.1:0-4141 GCA_044352225.1 Pseudomonadales bacterium
GCGGTTCTTGCGGATGATCGTGGCGCCCAGATCGCGCGCGCCCTTGGCCATGGCGTTGCAGAGGCCGGCCGGGTCTGCGTGTCCGTCATCGGTGGTGTGGGCTGCAGCGATCACACCCTCGGTGGTGAGGAAGGGATTCAGCTCACGGGCACGCGCGGGCGTGATGATCTCCATGTTGAAGCCGATGGCCTTGGAGAAACCGTGGATGCGCTTCATCCACGCGAGCTCGCGCTCGTTGTTGGCGAGGCGCACGCCGCCCGAGGCATGCCAGCTCACGTACTGGCCGGTCTTGGCCTCCAACGTGGGGTACAGCTCGTTGCTGTAGGCGTGGATCTTGGCGAGGTTGTAGCTGCCCGTGATGCTCGGGCATTGCCCGGCAGCGTGCCAGGTGGAGCCCGAGGTGAGCTCGTCTTTCTCGATCAGGATGGTGTCGGTGCAGCCCTCGAGGGCCAAATGGTAGAGGAGGCTCGCCCCCATGATTCCGCCACCGACGATCACGATATCCGCACTTGTTTTCATGGAAGAGCCACCACGGAAGAAGGCCGAACGATAGCCCGGCACTCGCGCGAGGGACAATTGAAATCTTCGATCCGGCTGGTCGAATTCCCGGACACGAGCACGCGAGCCAACCGGGCCCGCGAGAACTGCTGAAAGTTTTCGACCAGCGTTCTCCGGCGCGCATCTGAGCACTCAAAACAGCCCGTAAGCGCCCGATTTGTGAGCCATTCCGGCATTTTGTCGGTGGGGCAGCAGACCTGGGACAACTGGAATTCCACGGGGTGGTGTGCGATCTTTGCGCGCTTCCGAACAGTCCTCTCTGCAGGTGAACCATGAGCGATGCCAACGACGATCTGGATCTCAGCACCCTCGAAGACGACGAGTTGATCGATCAGGTCCACAACGATCTCTACGACGGTCTGCGCGACGAAGTGATCGAGGCCACGAACATCCTCCTCGGCCGCGGCTGGGCCCCGGATCGTGTGTTGGGCGAGGCTCTCGTGGAGGGCATGCGCATCGTCGGTATCGACTTCCGCGACGGCATCCTCTTCGTACCCGAGGTCCTTCTCGCGGCGAACGCCATGAAAGGCGGCATGGAAGTGCTCCGCCCCCTCCTCGCCGAGACCGGCGCCGAGTCCATCGGCAAGATGGTGATCGGCACCGTGAAGGGCGACATCCACGACATCGGCAAGAACCTGGTCGGCATGATGATGGAAGGCGCCGGTTTCGAGGTGATCGACATCGGCATCAACAATTCCGTCGAGAAGTACCTCGCGGCCCTCGAAGAGCACAAACCCGAGATCCTCGGCATGTCGGCGCTGCTCACCACCACCATGCCCTACATGAAGGTCGTCATCGACACCTTGAAAGAGAAGGGCATGCGCGAGAACTTCATCGTGCTGGTCGGTGGCGCGCCGCTGAACGAGGAGTTCGGCAAGGCTGTGGGTGCAGACGCCTACTGCCGTGACGCCGGCACCGCCGTCGAGACCGCGAAGAACCTGATCGCCGCACGCCGCGCCGCGGCCTGAGGCGGGTCATGGGAAGCCTGAGCGTCATCAGCTGGCGCGACATCCCCGCGCAGGTCATTGCCCGTCGCGGTCGCGAGACCGCGAAGGTGCAGCTCTCGCAGCGCTTCCAGGAGGCCGTTGATTCGGCCGCGATGCGGGCCGGCTGTGCCGGCACCGATTCCTACCTCGAGGAATGGAAGCGCGGCGAGCCGCGCGACTGCAGCGATGATCTGCAGGCCGAGGCTGCCGCCGAGGCCGCTCGGCTCGAGGCGCTCTACGACGACGCCGCACTCGAGCAACTGATCCGTGCCAAGGGCCTTGCCACCCCCGATTCCGGAGCTCCCTGATGTACGCCGTGCGCCGCTGGTCCGTGCGTCATGCACGCGGCCTCGAGATCTTCTATGACGCCTTCGAGTGGGTGGTGGTCGCACTGCACCCGCTGTGGAAACGCATCGGCTACGAGCGCCTCGAAGCGCCTTTCGCGTTCATGGAGCGCGTGGTCAAGGGCCTCCTCTTCGACTGCCAGATGTGCGGCCAGTGCGCGCTCAGTTCCACCGGCATGTCCTGCTCCATGAATTGCCCCAAGAATCTGCGCAATGGCCCCTGCGGCGGTGTTCGCGAGGGCGGTTTCTGCGAGGTCAAACCGGAGATGCGCTGCGTCTGGGTCGAGGCCTTCGAGGGCAGCCAGCGCATGAAGGAAGGCCGCGAACTGATCAAGGTGGTGCAGTTGCCGGTGGATCGCCGCCTGCAGGGCCGCTCCTCCTGGCTGATCGTGGCCAAGCAGAAAGGCGAAGCCCGCGAGGTGAAGCCCGCATGATCTTCGACGACGAACCCGCGCCCGGCCTCCCCCTCCCCATCCTGCCGGGCCACGTCTCACCCGGGCGCCTCGAGCGCGTGCTGCGCGCTGGCGCCTTCGCTGTCACAGCCGAACTCGACCCGCCGGACTCGACGGACGCCGAAGAGGTCTACAAGCGCGCCCGGATCTTCGACGGGTATGTAGACGCCATCAATTCCACCGACGGCAGCGGCGCCAACTGCCACATGTCCAGCGTCGCGGTCTGCGCGCTGCTCACCCGCATCGGCTACGCGCCGATCATGCAGATCTCCTGCAGGGACCGTAACCGCATCGCCATACAAGGCGAGATCCTGGGCGGCGCCGCCATGGGCGTGGCGAACATGCTCTGCCTTACGGGCGATGACGTGGGCGCGGGTGACCACCCGCAGTCCAAGCCCGTTTTCGACCTTGATTGCATGTCGCTCCTCGGCATCGCCAAGAGCATGCGTGACGAAAAACGCTTCCAGAGCGGGCGCAAACTGACGACGGCTCCTCAGGTGTTCTTCGGCGCGGCTGCCAACCCCTTCGGCGAGCCCACGGCCTGGCGCGCGCAGCGCACCGCGAAGAAAGTGGCCGCAGGTGCGGACTTCATCCAGACCCAGTACTGCTACGACGTGCCCATGCTCAAGCGCTGGATGCGTGAACTCGAAGACCTGGGCGTGCTAGGCAAGGCCTTCATCCTCGTTGGCGTGGGCCCGCTCAAATCGGCCAAGGGCGCGGAGTGGATCCGGCGCAAGGTGCCGGGAGTACACATCCCGGACGCGGTGATCAAACGCATCGCCGGGGCGCAGGACCAGGCCCGCGAGGGCAAGCAGGTATGCATCGACATCGTTAACGAAGTCCGGGAGATCAAGGGCGTCTCGGGCGTTCACGTGATGGCCTACCGTCAGGAAGAAACGGTCGCAGACATCATCCAGAGTTCAGGCGTGCTTGCCGGGCGAGTGCCCTGGTACCCGACCCGAGACACCGCCACAACCACATCCGCAGAGGCCACCCCGTGACCGACACGATCATCAGTTCCGCCACGAAAGAAGTCGTCATCGGCTTCAACCGCCCCTTCGTCATCGTGGGCGAGCGCATCAACCCCACGGGCCGCAAGATCCTCGCCGCCGAGATGGTCGCAGGCGATTACAGCCGCGTGATCGCGGATGCCGAAGCACAAGTGGCCGCCGGCGCGCAGATGCTCGACGTGAACGCAGGCATCCCGCTGGCAGACGAGCCGGCGCTGCTGGCGAAAGCCATACAGCTCGTGCAGTCCATCACCGATGTACCGCTCGCCATCGACTCCTCCATCGTGGCCGCTCTTGAGGCCGGCCTCGCGGTGTACAAGGGCAAGGCCCTGCTGAACTCCGTCACCGGCGAGGAAGAGCGCCTCGAGGTCGTGCTGCCGCTGGTGAAGAAGTACGGCTGCGCCGTGGTGGCGATCTCGAACGACGAGACCGGTATTTCGCAGGATCCCGATGTGCGCTTCGAGGTGGCGAAGAAGATCGTCAACCGCGCGGCGGATTACGGCATCCCGGCCTGCGATATCGTGGTCGATCCCCTCGTGATGCCGATCGGCGCGATCAACCAGGCTGGCGTGCAAGTGATGCAGCTCCTGCACCGCCTGAAGACCGAACTGAAAGTGAACACCACCTGCGGCGCCTCGAACGTGAGCTTCGGTCTGCCCGAGCGCAACGGCATCAACTCCGCCTTCCTCACCATGGCGATCGGCGCGGGTCTCACCTCCGCCATCACCAACCCGCTCCACGAGGAAGTGGTCAAGGCCTGCATGGGCGCCGACGTCATGATGGGCCACGAC